>JBHRQF010000305.1:0-2193 GCA_042645325.1 Campylobacter sp.
ATCTAAACGAGGTCGAAGTAAGCTACGTTTTTAACGGCGAAAAGAAGGTTGAAAAGTATAAAATTTTACGCTCAGCCGATCGTGACGTATAGCCGCGATTATAGATTTAGCCATATGCAAAAGATGAAGGTCAAAAAGGTCGATCCTGCCTTTAAAAACAGGCTCTATCTCATCAACAACACGATCACGAGCGTTTATAAGCCGCTTGATTGGAAAAACGGGGGTGCCGCTAGCTGGAACGATTTCACCGAAAATTTCGTCGTCGATACGCAGGGCGAGGTCAGATGGTATCTGGACTATCAGAAATTTTACGACCGCAGCGAGCGCAGAGTGATGGACGGCGGCATGATGATGGGCTTTCATCAGCTGCCAAACGGCGATCTTAGCTGGGGTATGGCGCAGCGATATATGCGCTACGATATGATGGGCAAGGAGGTGTATAATCGCGAGCTACCGCGCGGCTACATCGACCTTAGCCACGAGGTGATGCCGCTAAAAGGCGATCACTTGCTGCTTCGCGTCGGTAAATACAACTACCACCACGCAGACGGCAGACTCTCGCACACGATCAGAGATCACATCATCGAAGTGGACGGCAGCGGCAAGGTCGTGGACGAGTGGGATCTGAATGAAATTTTCGGCAAAAACGTCTACCGCAGCAATCTAATCAAGGCTCTTGACGCTCGCGCCGTGTGCCTAAATATCGATATGGACGCCAAAGAGATCAAAATCAGCGACGATCTGCCTTTTGGCGACGTGACCTCGACCGGCACGGGACGCAACTGGGCGCACGTAAACTCGATTTCGCACGATCCTAGCGACGACGGCATCATCCTCTCGCTTCGCCACCAAGGCATCGTTAAGATCGGCCGCGACAAAAAGGTAAAATGGATCCTAGCGTCTCCTGAGGGCTGGAGCGCGGACTTTAAAGAAAAAGTGCTTACTCCTGTCGATAAAAACGGCAACAAAATCAAGTGCGAAAACTCAAAATGCGAGGGCGATTTCGACTGGTCGTGGACGCAGCACACCGCGTGGCTCACTCCGCGCTACGACAACAAGGGCTCCGTAAAGCACATCAGCGTATTTGACAACGGCGACGGCCGAGGCATGGAGCAGCCTGCGCTAAAAGAGGAAAAATACTCTCGCGCGGTCGAGTACAAGATCGACGAGAAAAAGGGCACCGTCGAGCAGACGTGGGAGTTTGGCAAGGAGCGCGGATTTGACTTTTACAGCGCGGTTACGAGCGTCGTGGAGTGGCAAAAGGATAAAAGCACGTACTTCATCTCAAGCTCGAACGTCTATCTGCTAAAGCCCGATAAAACGATCAAAATGGTGCTCGTCGAGATCGATCCGAAAACAAACGACATCAAATTTGAAATGGACGTGGAGTCTGCGTCTAGAGACGACGTAGCCTACCGCGCGATGGTGATCGATCCGAATATCTTTGATTATTAAAATTTGACCTTTTTCGGTTTAGTTTTTCTAGCCGCCGCCAAACTCGGCGCGCGGCTGGATTTACGCTTTGTGCGGCGAGTTAAATTTGAGAAAAATTACTCGCCGCTTTGTTTAAATTTAACCCGTCAAATTTGCCGAGTTTAGCCCGCTTAATCTCAAATTTACCCTTTATTTTATACAATCTTTAAAAATTACCGCAAAGGAAATTCGATGAAAAAGATCTCCAAGTTTATACGAGCTCTAGCCGCCGTTTGCCTGCTCGGCATCGGTGCGAATGCGCTGGAGGAAGGCACGGACTATCAGACGCTAGAAAAGCCGCTAAACGTACCAAAAGATAGCGTAGTGAAGGTCTTTAGCTACGAGTGCGTCCACTGCTACAAATTTGACCGAACCGTCACGCCGAAGCTATTTAGCGAGCTAGACGGGGTCAAATTTATCCCGTACCACCTAAAAACCAAAGGCAAGCTGGGCGAAACGGCGAGCAAAATTTTTGCCGCAATGATCGTTTTAGACGAGGTTAGCGACGTTAGTTTGCTAAGCGACAAGTCTAAATTTAAAAAAGCCAAATTTGCGATCTACAAGGCTACTCACGACAAGAACGACGATTTTAACGACGGCAAGGACAAGGCGAGATTTATCCAGACGGCTCTTAGCGCAGCAGGCGTGAGCGACGCAGACTACGACAAGGCTCTAGCTAGCGAGCGCGCTCAAGAAATTTTAGAGCTGTATCTCAATAAA
>JBHRQF010000306.1:0-2178 GCA_042645325.1 Campylobacter sp.
CGATTTGCTTTGTGATCTGGAAATATTAGCCGAATTTTTTTCTATCTTTTTAAAATTTTATCCATATTTACGCCACTTTGAGCCGGAATTTTATTTTTCTCATTTCTTTGCTTGAGCTGTCCGCACGCCGCACTGATATCTAGCCCCTTGCTCTGGCGGATCGTACATGTTATGCCGTGCGCGCATAGATAGTCTTGAAATTTTATCATATTTTCAGGGCTTGGTCTGCCAAAGCTCGAGCCTTCGTGCGGATTAAAATAGATCAGATTTACTTTTGCGCGGATGCCGTGCAGAAGCTTCACTAGCGTTTTGGCATCGCTTGGGCGATCGTTTACGCCATCGATCATTAGGTATTCAAACATCACGCGCTTTCGCAGATCGATTGGGAACTCGCGCACCGCCTGCATGATCGATGCGATATTGTAGGCGCGATTTATCGGCATTAGTTTTTCACGCAGTTCGTCATCCACTGCATGCAGTGAGATCGCGAGCAGCACGCCAAGATCCATTTCGCCAAGCTTTTTTATCTGCGTAGAAAGTCCGCTAGTGCTTATCGTTTGGCGACGCGGCGCTATGGCGAGTCCGTCGTTTTCTTTTAAAATTTGCACAGCTTTGGCAACGTTGTCTAGGTTATTAAGCGGTTCGCCCATCCCCATATATACGACATTGACGCGGCGCTCGTACGGGATAGCGTTCATTTTCTTGATGAGCCAAATTTGAGCCACGATTTCGCCTGGAGTTAAATTTCGTACGAAGCCACCTTTTGCTGTCAAGCAGAAGCTACAGCCAATTTTACAACCCACTTGCGAACTTACGCAGATTGAGTAGCGCGCGTGTCTTACAACTTTTTCGTTTTCATCTCGCAGCTCATCCTTCATCGGTAGCAGAACGCTTTCGATCGTCTTGCCGTCTTTGAGCGCGAAAAGGTATTTGATACTGCCATCGCTACTTGTTTCGGATCTGACGCATTCAAGCGGATCTAAATAAAAATTTCGGGCTAAACTTTGGCGGATCTCTTTTGGTAGGTTTAGCATTTGTGCAAAGTCATCCACGTTCTTTTTGTAAATCCATTCGTAAATTTGCTTGGCTCTAAATTTTGGTTCAACGAAATTTTCAAGCTCTTTCATCGTAAAATCAAAGATATTTTTCAAAGGCTCTCTTTAACTTAAGCTCACACAAAGGAGCATTAAGTTACGATGGATACTATGAAAAATAAGTATATAGTCCGTTCAAGAATTTCTGAAGCTAAATTTAGAGAAATTCTAAAATACTTCGCAGAGGATATAGAAGCATCAAAGATATCGAATTTAACTAAAATTTCAGAAGCAACCCTATGTAAAATCTTTAGAGAAATAAGAGCTCTTATGTCTAAAGAGTGTGAAAAGATAAGCAAATTTAGCGGTGAGATAGAAATAGATGAAAGTTACTTCGGATCTAAAAGAGTAAGAGGAAAAAGAGGTAGAGGCGCAGCAAATAAAACACCTGTATTCGGTATGCTTAAAAGAGACGGCAAAGTTTATACCCAGATAGTTAAAAACTGCTCTGCTAATGAGTTGATACCTATATTATCTCAATATAGCGAGCTTGATAGCTCTACTATTTATTCTGATTGCTGGAGGGCTTATGATGGTTTGGTTGATTATGGAGCCAAAGCTCATTATAGAGTAAAGCACTCTAAAAATGAATTCGCTAATGGTAAAAATCATATAAACGGCATAGAAAACTTCTGGGGATATGCTAAACATAGACTAGCTAAATTTAAAGGGATAAAGAAAGAAAATTTCTTGCTTCATCTAAAGGAATGTGAATTTAGATATAATACTAAAACTACACAGGAAAACTTATATCAGAAACTGTTGAAACTGATAAGAGAGAATCCGCTTAAGTTTAATTGAGCCTAAAATTTTACTTCGCAAAGCCGGCTTCTCCGCGCTATCGGCAGACGCTCTTTTGCACGATAAGCGTAAATTTTTGTGTCGTCCGCGCACGAAACGGACGCCGCAAAATTTGCGATTTAGGATAAAATTCTAAAACCTGTGGTAAGATTTCGCAGTTTCGCTTCCGCGCGGAATTTCTCTCAGGCACATACGGCGCGCGGCTTGCAAGCTCTGATAATTTAGCGTTTAAAGCAAGCTCAATGCCTTGCAGATAGGCTAAAGCGCGAGGTCGGCGTCATCC
>JBHRQF010000307.1:0-2174 GCA_042645325.1 Campylobacter sp.
AAAATTGTTGGCAATTCTGCACCCATTGCTTTTGCGATAAATGGTTGTGTTAAATAACCAATAATTGAAGCAATAACTACAGGTAAAATTCTAAAATTTATCCAAATTTGAGCGGGGCAAATTTGACTCCGAATTTGGCTTTAAATTTACAGTCAAAAGGTCAAATTTAAACTTCACTTCAGCCTATCGCCGAATTTTTGTTTGTCGCTCATGTAGACGAAGCTTAGCACCTCGGCGACGGCGCGAAAAAGCTCCGCGGGGATCATGTCGTTTACCTCGCACATCTTGTATAGCTCGCGCGCTAGCGGCGGATTTTCGACGATTTTGACGTTGTTTTGCACTCCGATTTGCTTGATGCGAAGCGCTAGAAAATCCACGCCCTTAGCCAGGATCACGGGCGCTTTTTCCTTTGTTTTATCGTAGCGAAGCGCGACGGCGTAGTGTGTCGGGTTGGTGATGATGACGTCTGCTTGCGGGATATTTTGCATCATCCTGTTGCGCGCGGCTCGCATTTGCAGCTGGCGGATGCGACCTTTGACTTGCGGGTCGCCCTCCATCTGCTTGTATTCGTCCTTGATCTCCTGCTTGCTCATTCTTAGGTCGCGAAAATACTGAAAACGCACGATCAGCACGTCAAGAAGCCCGATGATAAACATCACGATAAGCATCACGGCAGCTAAAATTAGCATCTTTTCTTTTAGCCACGCTAGCTGCGCCGCCATCGAGAAAAACAGCGTGTGTGGCAGCTCTTTGATGAAGCTTAAAAACATCAAAAATCCGACCGTAAAAACCGCCGTGACCTTGAGCACCATTTTGATGCCGTCTATCAGTTTTTTAAGAGAAAAGAGATTTTTGAGACCTTTTATCGGATTGATTTTGTTTAAATTTGGCTCCAAAGGCTTAGTCGTAAATATAAATCCAAACTGCATGAGATTAGCGACGACGCCCGCGATCGCGATACAAACGGCGATAGGTAGGATGATGAGCAGCGTGCGAAATATCGTCGTGATCGCGACGCTAAAGAGTAGTTTGCGCGTAAATTCCTGCCCGATTAGGCTCTGATAGTAGTTATACAGCGTGAAAAACTGATCGCCGATAAAGCCAAGAAGCGCCACAACGACAAAGATCGCGACTGCGAGCGTGACGAAGCCGGCTAAATCTTGGCTTTTGGGGACGTTGCCGTCTTTGCGCGCGTCTTCGATCTTTTTGGAGGTGGGTTCTTCGGTTTTTTCTTGGTCTTCGCCTGCCATCTCTATCCTGAAATTGCTTAAATTTGGGCGATTATACCTAAAACGAGGTTAAATTTTACGCTACGACGGAAAGTTTAAGGAGGATTTTTGTTTTTGCACGTAACCTAAAAACTTGGCGGACGAAATTTTAAAAGCTAGGACATTAAACCAAAATTTATAAATTTTTGGGTATTATCCGTCTCTTACAACCAACAAAGCTCCCCAAGTCTTTTGAAATCCAAAAGCGCTTTTTGGTCTTACCAAATTTAGAAAGGTAGAGTATGTCAAAATACGCTATATTTAAGCACGGCGGCAAGCAGTATCGCGTCAGCGAAGGCGAATATCTTAAGCTTGACCATTTCAGTGCTGAAGCAAAATCATCAGTCGAGATTACGGACGTTTTGTGCGTAAACGACGGTGAAGTAAAGGTAGGCGCGCCATTCGTAAAGGGTGCAAAAGTCGTTCTTGAAGTCGTAAACGAGGGCAAGGATAAAAAAGTCGTTATTTACAAAAAACGCAGACGCAAAGACTCAAAACTAAAACGCGGTTTTAGAAGACAGTTTACACGCGTAAAAGTCGTAAGTATCGCAGCTTAAGGAGATAAGAAATGGCACACAAAAAAGGTCAAGGCTCAACCCAGAATAACCGAGATTCAATCGGACGACGCTTAGGCGTTAAAAAATTCGGCGGCGAATTCGTTCGCGCGGGCAACATCATCATCCGCCAGCGCGGTACCGCTACTCACGCGGGCAGCAACGTCGGTCTAGGCAAAGATCACACGATTTTCGCCCTAATCGACGGTTTAGTTAAATTCGAAAGACTAGATAAAAATAGAAAAAAAGTTTCTGTTTATCCTGCTGCGTAATCCTTGGGGCGAAAGCCCCTTTTTCTTTAAATTACTCCAAAAACGTTAATTTCCGATATAATTTTTATCGATATGTTTTG
>JBHRQF010000308.1:0-2155 GCA_042645325.1 Campylobacter sp.
CCGCAGACTACGCTAGAAAGAGCGATTTTAGCTGGATTAGTGCAATTAGACTGCCCGATTTTATCACGCGAGAAAATTTCGACTGGGCAGTGCAGCAGGCTACTTGGAAAAAGAAGTTAGACTGCGGCGCAGCAGAGTTTTTGAGGATAGACGAGGGGCTTTGCGCGCAAATTTTACATGTGGGCGGCTTTGATGACGAACCGCAAAGCGTAGCCAAAATAGACGAGTTTATCGCCGCGAATGGCTACGTAAAGGACTTTGGCGAGCAAAGAGCGCATCACGAAATCTACCTAAGCGACCCCAGAAAAACCGCGCCGCAAAAATGCAAAACGATAATTAGACTGCCGATTAGAAAAATTTAACCGCCTATGAGCCAAATTCGATTTTTATAAAAGCGCTACGCTATGAAACTTTGGCGCATCGTAAATGTCAAAATTTATTCCATAAATTACGAACGTTAAGCTAAATTTAGAATTTATTTCATTCTTACGTAGCCTCATAAATTTTTATCATCTCTTTATTTGTTTCAAATTTTAAAATTTACAAAATTTTACTAGTTGCAAACATAGTCCGATAAACTACGCCAACCCCCAAATTTAACCCCAGCTTAAGCATAAGCTTGTATACTTTGGCTTTAAATTTAAGGCGGCAAATGAGATCACAGAGCGAATTTTTCGGCGTTTTCATCACGCTTCTTGGCGGCGTATTATGGGGATTTAGCAGTGTTTGCGGGCAGTATCTGTTCACGCAAAAGGGCGTTAGCGCCGACTGGCTCGTACCCTACCGCCTAGGCCTCGCCGGGCTTGCGATGGTAGCGTATTACATCGCTCGCTCGCCGCGCCTAGCCTTTGCGCCGCTAAAAGATCGCGTGCTTTTGCCGCAGCTGCTCATCTACGCGTTTTTTGGGCTTATGATGACGCAGTATTCGTACTTTTGCGGTGTCGAGCTCTCAAACGCCGCCGTCGCGACCGTGATCCAGTACTCCGCGCCCGCGCTCATCCTTGCCGTCGTTTGCTTTTTAGAACGACGCGTGCCTAAAAAGGTCGAGCTCATCGCGCTCATTTTCGCGGTGCTGGGCGTCGTGCTGCTCGCCACCCACGGCGATCTTGGCTCGCTGGTTATCAGCGCGGAGGCGCTGGTTTGGTGCCTCATTAGCGCGCTTGGCGTCGTGATTTATAGTCTCATCCCAACGAAGCTAAATCAAAAATACCCCATTGCGCTAAATTTAGGCTGGGGTATGATCATCGGCGGCGGCGTGCTCGCGCTTTACACGCGGGTTTGGCAGCTAGGCGGCGTGAGCGACGCGCAGGGCTTTGCGGCGCTTGCCGCGGTGGTGATCCTGGGCACGATATGCGCGTTTAGCTTTTACATGACGGGGCTAAAGATAATAGGCGCAAGCAGGGCGAGCATGATAGCGTGCATCGAGCCGGTGAGCGCCGCGGCGTTTGCCTATTTTTGGCTGGGGACGGAGTTCGTGTTTCTTGATTTTGCGGGCTTTACGCTCATCATCTCGTGCATATTTTTGCTGGCTAAAGATAGAAAAAAGGCGTAAATTTGGAGGAGAGATGATCTATTTGGCGCAGACCGATACGACGGCGGGATTTTTGAGCAAGGATTTTCGCGAGATAAACGCGCTCAAACGCCGAGCGGCGGACAAGCCCTGCCTCATAACGACGGCAAAGCTTAGCGAGTTAAAAAATCTCGCTCGCGTGCCCGCTAAATTTAAAAATTTAGTGCGCCGCGCAAGAAAAACGACGTTTTTATATCCGAACGCCAAGGCCGTGCGCGTCGTGAAAGGGTGCGCTCACGAGGAGTTTTTGAGCAAATTTGACTGGCTCTACTCCAGTAGCGCAAATTTAAACGGACAAAGCTTCGACGAAGAGTGGGCGAAAGCTGCGGCGGATCAGGTCGTGGATCAAAATTTCAGCCAAAACGCAAGCTCGAAAATATATAAAATTTCAAAAACGCGCCTAAAACGGCTGAGGTAACCCGCCCAAATTTACTCCTACATTTTCCAAATCCCCCATCCCAAATTTCACTCAAATTTAACCGCCATTTGGTTAAGATTTCGCAAATTTGACTTAAGGGATAAATTTGAACAAACTCGCACTTAGCCTCGCTGCTCTTTGCCTCATCTTTTTCGTAAATTTTATTT
>JBHRQF010000309.1:0-2150 GCA_042645325.1 Campylobacter sp.
GGCGAGGATCTCGAGGGCCTCTTTTTCGTGCGGGACGTTTTCGCGGTTTAGGATAAAGTCAAGGTGCGCGACGACGTCCGGGCGCGAGATCTGGCGAAATCTAAAATGCTGCGTGCGCGATAGCACCGTAGCCGGGAGCTTGAGCGGATCGGTCGTAGCCAGGATAAATTTGACGTAGGGCGGCGGCTCCTCGAGCGTCTTTAACAGCGCGTTAAACGCGGGCGTGGAGAGCATGTGCACCTCGTCGATGATGAAAATCTTAAAGCGCGCGATCGCCGGAGCGTACTTGGTCTGCTCGATGAGCCCCTTTATATCGTCGATACCGCGGTGGCTGGCCGCGTCCATCTCGATGATATCGATATGGCGGCCTTCGTTTGCGGCGATGCAGTTGGCGCACTGCTCGCACGGCTGGCTAGTCGGGCCGTGATCGCAAACCAGCGCCTTTGAAAATATCCTCGCGCTTGATGTCTTGCCGCTGCCGCGAAGCCCCGAAAAAAGGTAGGCGTGCGTGAGGCGGTTCTCGTCCAGAGCGTGCGTGAGGCTGGTGCTGACGGCCTCCTGGCCTACGAGCTCGCTAAAATTTCGCGGTCTATATCTAAGCGCTAATGCTTGCAACACGGATTTTTCCTTAAATTTAAAATTAAGATATTCTACTTTTTTTTGGATAAAAATTTAATATATTACGGCTCGGCACGACACGGGGCGGGATAAATTTCGGCTAGTAAATTTGCCTGCGAGCGCGGATCTGTCGCATGCGGGCACCTGGCGGGCAAATTTGACGCGCGTGCTACTCGGCTACTACAAAACCGCGATAAATTTAACGCGAAATAACCTAGCCCAAACGTCGCCAAATTTAGACACGGATATTTTGGCAATTTGGCGAATTTTGCTATAATCGCGCGAAAATGAAATTCAAAAAAGGTAGAAAATGAGAAAAGTTATATTGTGCGCGCTTGCTTTGGTATTTGGATTATTGGCTGCCGGTTGCGAGAGGAACGACTATCAGCACCCGATGTACCGCTCTACTAAAAATAAATAACCTAAAATTTGGCGGTTACTCGCCGCCTTAATCTTAAATTTATCTCGCTAACGTTTTATAAAATTTGACGCTTTCGCGGCGTATTTTAAAATTTAACATCCTCGCAAACCTCTTTTATTTTGTCGTCCACGGATTTTATTACGGTCGTATAGATATTTATGTCGTATTTGTCCAAGTCTTCTTTATTTTTCACCAACCAGTCCCTAGTTTGTATGTAATCTTTTAAGTATTCGTTTTTATCCGTTTGGCAAAAACCGTCTATGTTTGCGTATTTATTTGTCAGTATTTGCCAGTGCAAAATTTGGCTTACGATGGAGTGCAACCTTGAGTTTTCATAATACTCGGCCGCCTCGGCCTTTTTGGCTTTATCGTATATTTCAGGGTATTTTGAGGAGTAAAGCGCATTCATATATTTTATATATTCGCGCAGCTTTATGAGTCTTTTGTGCTGTTTGACGTCTTGCGATATTTTTTTCTTTCTTATACTTACTGACGTTTGCCCATTTTTATTTTCTATATCAGACCAGTTTGCGAGTACGTTTTTTGAAAATATAACGGACGAGTTGTTAAATGCTGCATACCTGATCTCTTGAAACATCTTATCTTTGGCTTCGTATTTAACCATATTTTCTATGGTTTCCCAAGCTTTTTCGTTTATTTTTTTGACTTCGTCCATATCATACTTCATAAACAGATAAATGCGGTCGGATGCGATATACATCATCAGCCTAAAAACATACCAATCTGCATACTTTTCCGCATCGTCGTCTGGTAAATTTTCTTTCCATCTTTTTATGAAATAATCCTGCAGGGCAAGCACGGGCTGGACGATAAAGCTTTTTTCATCAACAAAGGGCAGTTTGGCTAGAAAATGTCCGTATACCATCATAAAATTCGCGCCTATCAGCCACTCTTTTGCTTTCTTGTATGGCTGGCCGTCGTAGAGCCATTCGTTTCTTTGGCTTACGTACATGCCGATATGGCCGACTAAGAGAGCTGTCAGGGCTATCAAAAGTAGTTTTTTGAGGGGTTTGCTTGGTTTTGGCGATTTTTCGTTCATTTTTGATCCTGCGAGGTTGTTGCGGGTATTTTATATATTGCATCCTTAAAC
>JBHRQF010000310.1:0-2138 GCA_042645325.1 Campylobacter sp.
ATCTTTTTGTGCTCCGGCGACTTTTGTCTCGTCATTTAGAGCTTTTGTCGCATCGAGGGCTTTTTGTCTAGCTTCCACTACGGATTTGGCTTGATTTATATCCTCGGCGCCAAAGTCGTAATCGGCCGCACCGACGTGCGGATGCATGACGTTATGCGCGTAAGGCTCGATACCCCAGTATGTTACGCCGGTTAAAATAACTACGATTATGAAAATTTTTAACTCTCTCATTTTACCACTCCTTTTTTCTCAAGAGTCGTTATGATAGGTAAAACGACAAAAAGCAGAACGAAAAACGTAATGGTCGAGTAAAATCCTATCCATGAGTTTGAAATACCAAGCGTTACGCCGTCGGCAGGTAGCTTACCGAAGATCGTAAGCACGATCATATCGACCACTAGTAGCCAGAACCATACGAAAAAGCCCTTTCTCTCGTGAGCCGGAGCTACGACGTCGCTTCTGTCGTAAAGCGGCATGAAAAATAGCGCCACGCCCGCGATCGCAAACGCGATAAGGCCGATGTTGTAAGCTTTAAAGCCGAAAATGTCGAAGAAAAATCCGCGTAAAATCTCATACTGCCACAAGAAATACCACTCAGGATAGATGTGTGGAGGGGTTTTTAGAGCGTTGCCCGGCTCGAAATTTATCGGATCCATCGCAAAGTTGAAATGGAAACAGACTAAATAGAAAAAGAAAATCATAAAAAAGCCGATATACATAAAGTCTTTTGCCAAAAATCCCGGCCAAAACGGAATTACTTTCGCGTTTTTCGTATCGCCGCTTAGGTATTTTTCGGCTTCTACTTCAAAGTCTATCTCCTCGCCCGTTTCGTTATTTACGTGCGGAACGCGAAGCGTGTAAAAGTGTATCGCGACGACTGCTATAAGCACGATCGGCAGCAAACAGACGTGAAGCATGAAAAATCTCGTCAAAGTCGGATCGCTAACGGCGTAGTCGCCTCTGATCCACTCGACTACCGCATCCCCGATAACCGGGATGCCGCCGAATAAATTCGTGATAACCATCGCCGCCCAGTAGCTCATCTGACCCCAAGGTAGCATATATCCGCTAAAAGCCTCGGCTGAAAACAGGATGAAGAGCAACATGCCGCTGACCCAAATCATCTCGCGACCTTTTTTGTAAGAGCCGTAGTAGATCGCCGTAAAGGTATGTATGTAGATGATTAAAAATACGACCGAAGCCGCAACCGCATGTATGTGACGCCATAGCCAGCCGTACTCGACCTCTTTCATTATGGTAAAATTTACGCTATCAAAGGCTAAATTTATATCCGGTTTATAGTACATAACTAGCATAAATCCGGTAAAAATAAGCAACGCAAAAAGCGTCGTGAGTATAACGCCCATCGCCCAGAGGAAATTTATATTTTTCGGTATCCAGTATTCGCTGACGAGGACTTTCATTAGCTTGTTTAGGGCGATCCTTTGATCCAGCCAGTCTAAAACGCCCGTTGATTTTCTTATGTGCATTTTTCCCTCCTTACGCTTGAGCCGCTAGTTTTTCGTATTCGGGGCTGGTTTCGCCCAGAACGAGTTTCGTACCGTCTATCTTAAACGGCGGTATGTCTAGCGGGCGCGGAGGAGGGCCGAAGGTATTTACGCCGTCTGCGTCAAATTCGCCTCCGTGACAGGCGCAAACGAAAACTTGTTTGCCAGGTTTCCACTCGGGAATACAGCCAAGATGCGTACAAAGTCCGATCGCGACCATATATCTAGCGCCCTCTACTACGATATCGCGCTTGTCGTTAGGCGCCATCGAAGCATCCTTTTTTAGAACGAATATCGGCTTTTTACGCCACTCGATCTGGCGCATCTCGCCGTCTTTCATCGGGCTAAGATCTACAGTCGTAAATCCGGCCGCCTTTACGCTAGGAAGCGGGTCCCAGGTCTTTTTAACGGCTACGAGAGTCGCTGCGCCGCCGACTGCGGCTACCGCGCCAAACGCTAGACCGATAAAATCTCGTCTTTCTTGTTTTACGGACATTACTTTCCTTTCAACGGTTTTTGAAGAATAATCGAGATTATACTCTTATGAAAATTAAACTTTTATTTTTCTAGCAAATAGTTTAAATATTTAAACTATTTGCTAGAAAAATAAAAGTTTAATTTTCATAAGAG
>JBHRQF010000311.1:0-2130 GCA_042645325.1 Campylobacter sp.
TTTCTATCCTTTAGATCGCCGATGAGATTGCCTTTTCTAAATTTATAGACGTTTTTTAGGATTTTCTCGTCGTATTTGCGATCCGCCTCGCCATAAACGAAGTCGTAGCTAATACCAAAACTCCCAATCAGCTCGTCGTTTAGCACCACGTCGTCCTTTTCGCTAACCATCGCGATCTCACACTCTGGGTTATTTGGCGCAAAAATGCGCTCGCAAAATAAAATCTCATAGCTCAAATTTAGCCCGCGAGCCACGCTGTCGACCATGATAACAGAGTCTATAGAGCTACATATTATCAGATATTCGCCTGCAACCAGTTCTTTTTTGGGCAAAATTTCGAGCAACTTTTCGGCTGCTTCGAGCTGGTTTTCAAACATAAGATCCCGGTAATCGCTCATCAGCTACCTTGCGTCGTCTGTCCTACCGAAAAGTCGTAATGCACGCCGCCCATCGGATAGAAATTTATAAAGAAGTAAACACCTCTTGATTTTTTGGCGGCCGTTCCGCTGGTAGTCGTAGTCGGTTCAAGCTCCTCTTCGTAGACAAACGTGTAGTTCCAGCACTTTCTACGGTGAGAGACGCCTAGCTGCCACTGCTTGTTATAGTCGCGCTCAAGGTCATACTGAGTACCGCTAAATAGCCTATAGTTATGCGGAAGCTCGACGTAACCGTTTAGGTGCAAGTAGTTTTGTTTTTCCTGCGCATTTTTTCTTTGCATCGTGTGCCAGAGGCTAGCGCCGAATTTATCGTGCGTATAGCTCGCGCCGCTTTGAACTTTTTCAAAGTATTTATTGTCATAAGAGTACTCAAGCCTGTTGTAAAAAGACAAATTCGGTAGCGGATACCAGCCGATGATGTTTTTCAAATTTGAGCGCTTGTTCTCTTTGGTGTAATAACCCTGCGAAATCGTATGGCGCAAAAATTTTCTTCCGTCTTCGTTAAAGAAATACTGCGTCGCTCTGGCCGAAACCTCGTCTCTAGTGTGCTGAGGATTGATAAAGCTCTGATATTTTCGTCCAAGCATGTCGTAGACGTATACGTTGCCATCGTCTTCGGCTGTCTCATATCTATCTGGCAGGTCACCTTCATTATAAGCTTTAACTACATAATCCACGCCCAAATTTAAACTATGATAGAAGCTCTCGTAAGCCTTAGCTAAGTCGGTCTGGAGCGAAAATTTATGATAATTTTCTATGTAGTTTGCGCTCCTGTCCTCGTCTCCGGTCGGACGGTACATTTTCTTTGCATAGTCCACGTGGGTAGCATATAAATAGTGATAATACGAGAATTTCAGATAATCGTCCGCTAAAGGTAGATGAAATGAAGCCGGCAGGTTAAATTCGTACTGCGTCGCCTTTACGCCGATTTTTCTCGTGTAGTTGTGCGAGTGGAGATCTACAGAGTAAAGCACGTTCGGCAAGATAAAGCTATCGGTAAATTTATGATATTGAAAGCTCGGGTACTCTTGAAGCGTGTCTTTATTTTCGTTCGAACTACCGATCTTTGACGTATCCGTGTAATACCTAGCATATGCGCCGAAATAGTGCTTGTCGCTACTTATAAAATAGTTTAGTTTTGAGGTTACAAGAGGGTTATCGTCGCTACCCGAACCTCGTTTTTTCAAATTTATATAGTCGATATCGTTTAGAGCCGTCGCATCGAGCCACAAGCCCTCTTGCAAATCCTCGTTTATCAGGTGCTTAACGAGTCTATCTCGCTCATATTTTACGTCAGCGCCCTTGTGTGTTTTATTTTTTAACGGGAGTCTTAGCGAGTTTTTCTCGATCTGTCTTTGTCGGTAGCCCTCGGTATCTCTAAATGCGCCGAGCGTCACCGAGCCCTTAGAATAAGGCGAATCGGCAAATCTAAACGTACCGTATATGCCCGTACCGCGTCTAGTGCGAATTTGCGGATCAAACTGTAAGTCCCAGCTGTCATATTCGGCGATATAGATCGGTTGTTTGTAGTAAAATCCATCGTTTTTGCCGTAACCAAACTCAGGTGGCAAAAGCCCGGTACGTCTGCGAGTATCGGTTGAAAAGCCAAAATACGGCAGATAAAACACAGGAACGTTTCCTACATAAAATACGGGATTAAAAAGGTGTAAAAATTTACTCTCGCGGTTTAGCT
>JBHRQF010000312.1:0-2122 GCA_042645325.1 Campylobacter sp.
ATCATCACTAACGAGTCTGCTAAAAACCTATCTCTAAAAGCAGGTGATGAAGTAACTGCTATCATCAAAGCTAGCCATATTATTATAGGGGCTTAATTCTTTAAATAGCGAGCGGTTTAATTAGCGCTCGCTAAACTAAACCCAATAACTCAAATCAAATTTACTAACTTAACTAGCAAGGTGAAGCGGCTTTGCTGTTTTAAATTTAATCTCGAATTTATTTTGCTTAATCAAAACGACAAAATCCAAAGGCTAAATTTGGGCGGGTTGAACGGCGTGCAAATTTAGCGCTAAACCGTCTCCCAAAATCTCGGCTCCGTTTTGATCGCGTCCTGATTTTTCTCCCGTAAAATTTGCAAAAACTCTTTAAAATTCGGCGTAAAAATCGAAGCGGCGGGTGCAAATTTATACTCGCTCGTGCCGTCTTTCTCAAACTCGTCCGCAAAGCAAATCCGCCAAATTCTAGCGCTATTGATCCGCGTTTTCGTGCCCTCAAGCGCTAAAATTTGCTCAAATTTATACCTAGCCGCAAGTTCCTGTCCTCTAAAAACATAGATGTAATTTTGATCAAACCAAATGCTTTCACGCGAGATGAAAAACCGCTCCAACCAAAGTAAAAACGGCCGCACGGAAAGTCTTTTTATTGCGTTTGATTCGCTCGTTTCGTCTATTGTAGCAAGCTGACGCGGGCTGAGCTTGCGAGGATTGCGCCAAAATATCGTCCAAGCAATTCCGCCAAAAAGTAAAACGTTAAAAGTTATGATTAAAATTGCGGTTATTTTTAAAATTTGAGCCCTTTCAAAAATATAAATTTAGCCTCCGTGTCGCTCGCGCCGAGCTCACGCTGCTTTTTTACTACCGTTAAATTTAGCGCCTTTAAATTTAAGCTCGCCGCAAAATCTCTTGCCAAATTTCGCCTCGACTATGAGAACTAGCACGAAAAATATCTTTTCGTCGTTTAAAAAAGCGATTTGGCGAAGGGTTTGATCGGCGCCGTTAAATTTAACGCCGTTTTCGCGCAATGTACGGCAAAACTCGGCCTCGTCAAAGCCTAGTTTTTGCGAGATTTCGGCTATCGTATATGGCTCTAGCGAGGCGATAATGCGGTCCATGTTGCACATACTCGGGTTTTTGCGGCGCGTGACGACGTCGATGAATTCGTTTGCGAGTTTGATGAGCTTTTTCTTGCGATTTATCACGTGCAAAACAGCTGCGAGCGCGACCAAAAAGCCCGCAAATTTATGCGCTCCCATCCAAAATTCGCCGTACTCTCCGAGAGCAAAATTTACTCCCGAAAACGCGAGCAGACAAAGTCCAAAAATCAGCGTGCAAATGAGGCAAAATTTATAAACGATCTCAAATTTGAGCATAAAATCTCCTAAAATATATTTTTGAAATTATACATTTTTTAATATAAGGCGTATTTTAAGGACAAATTTAATCCTTTTATTGATATACATCATTTTTTTGCAAATTTATTTTGGATAAACTTTATCCGAATTTTTCAAAAGGAGACAAAGTATGCGTGAATACAAGAAGTATTGGTGGGCGCTAGTAGCAGTCGTTACTATCGCCTTCGGGATACTCGGCTATTACGGCGTAGAGGTTTATCGCGAAGCGCCGCCGGTGGTGAGCTTTGCCGATAAAAACGGCAAAATCGTAGTCGAGCAAGAGCAAATTTACAAAGGCCAGGAAGCCTGGCAAAGCATCGGCGGTATGCAGGTGGGCTCGGTGTGGGGACACGGAGCGTATCAGGCGCCTGACTGGACGGCTGATTGGCTACATAAAGAGCTAGTCGCGTTTATGGATATCAAGGCCGCTCAGCTTTACGGAGCTAAATTTGACGCTCTAAACGCCGAACAACAAGCCAACATCAAGGCTCTAACCAAGAGCGAATACCGCACGAATACGCTAAAAAACGGCGTTATAACGATCAGCGACGAGAGGATCGCGGCGGCAAAGGTAGTGCGGGGCGAGTATAGCGGGCTTTTTGGTAACGACCCAAAATACCAGAAGCTACGCGAAAACTACGCGATGAAAAACCCGTCCCCTCCGTCCTCCGTCGGGAAAATTTGTACCATGGCGTCATCCGTCTGCTGCACGGGGAGGAACGCGCCCGCCC
>JBHRQF010000313.1:0-2120 GCA_042645325.1 Campylobacter sp.
GCTATAAAGGATATAGGCTCCAAGGCCGACTACGACGACGAGGAATATCGCATCGCGCTTAAACAAAAACGTGATCAAAAATATACCGAAAAGCGCGTAAACTCCGATATTTTTGTAAATTTCAAATTTGCTTTGCTTTGGATTTAGACCGATTTGCGTGCTGATCTCATCATCCTCCACGACTACCGGGAGCGAAAAGCTCACGAAATCTTTTTTAGCGAGACTAAAGTAGTTAAAATCTATCGAGGTTTTTTCAGGTGAAAAAATCGCAAAATAATATCCGCTTTGCGCGTCAAATTCTCCGCTTGTGGAGTCCACGCCTTGCTTGATGATGTCCTTATCCTCAATGAAAAAATCCGCAATATTGCCTTTTTGCGCATTTACTTCGACGATCATGATGAGATTTTTATCGTCGAATTTATTGGTTTTGTATTTTTTGACTTCGAGATTTTGAGCGACGACGTGATTGTATTTCTCGCCGCTTTTTAGCGCTACTATTTTAGGTAGCGAAAGCGTCAAATTTGCCGTCTGGAAAAACTCGCCGTTGCGCTTTAAATTTACCGTGATTTTTGGACTTTTTACCACTTGAGCGGATGCCTCGGCGTAAATTTGAGCCTTATAAACCCCTTTGCCGTCGTTATCCCAGCGTAAATTTGAGCTTAGCCATTTTAGGTTTTCGGTTTCGGGCAATATGGTTTGCAAATCAACCGCGATATTATCCTGGATATCGACCGAGAGCATAAAGCTAAAAATTTGCCCGACGTAGACTTGCTTTGGCGTGTTTAGAGCCTTGATGATGATGTCGTTTGGCTGCACGCGCTCGTATAGTTGGCTATCTTTTAAATTTAGCTCTGGTTCGTTGGTTGGCGCGATATTTTGCGGGATAGGCTGGCGCAGATGCGTTCCGCCTTGGTTGCTTGGGGCTTGGCTTTGGGCTACGGGAGTTCTATTTTGCGTAGCCGTACTTTGCGTCTGGCTTGGAGTTTTATTTTGCGCGCTTGGCGCTCTGTTTTGTAAATTTGGCTTTTGTACCGGCGCTTGCGGAGCGGGCTTGATTACTTTTTGACTTTGCTCGTCGCCCATCATGTCAAACACGCTAGGCTCGGTTGCCCCGCAAGCTAAAACAAATATAGTAAAAAAGGCTAAAAAGGGCTTTAGCAAACTAGCCCTTTTAGCATCTTTAGTCCATCATCTGTGCCCAAAAACTTCTCGCAGGCGCGCTCTGGGTGAGGCATGAGGCCAAATATCTTTTTATTTTTATCGCAAATTCCCGCTATAGCATCGACCGAGCCGTTTGGATTTAGCTCTGCGCCGTTTGCGTCGCAGTATTTTAGTAGTACCTGATCGTTTTCGTAGAGGCCTTTTAACATCGCCTCATCGGCGTAAAAGTTACCCTCGCCGTGAGCGATCGGGATGTTTACAACCTCGCCGACGCTCAAATTTGAGAGAAATTTATTTGCGTTTGAGACCACTTTTAGGTGGTGATATTTTGAGATGAAGCTTAAATTTTCGTTTCGTCTCATCGCACCTGCAAGCAGTTTTAGCTCGCACAGCATCTGAAAGCCGTTGCAAATACCAAGCACGTATCCGCCTTTTTGGGCGTGTTTTACGACCGCGCTCATCGCGGGGCTAAATTTAGCGATAGCTGCCGTGCGTAGGTAGTCGCCGTAGCTAAATCCGCCCGGAAGCACGATAAGATCGGCATTTATCTCGCTTTCTTTGTGCCAGATTATCTGCGTTTGGCAACCCAAAAGCTCAAAGGCGTACTTTGTATCTTGCTCGCAGTTTGTGCCTGGAAACAAAACGATGGCGACTTTCATTTTGCGCTCTCGCATTTATCGTTCAAATTTATCTCGTAGTCCTCTATGACGGTGTTTGCGAGCAGTTCCTCGCACATTTTGGTGAGCTCCTTGTGCGCTTCGTCTTTGCTTGCGGCGTTTATATCCAGCACGATTTGTTTGCCTATGCGCACGCCGCTTACGTTGTTAAATCCAAGCGAGCCAAGCGCGTGCTCGACAGCCTTTCCTTGCGGGTCTAAAACGCCGTTTTTTAAGGATACGTTGATGATAGCTTTCATTTTAAACCTTGGATAAAATTCTTTTTAAATCTTCTTCGTATGC
>JBHRQF010000314.1:0-2117 GCA_042645325.1 Campylobacter sp.
AAAACCAGCAAGAGAGCAAACCGGGCGAATTTAACCGTCTTGCGCCAAAATCGCGCCGAATGACTAAAGCTTTAAGCTTTTTTTGGATAAAGTTTCACTCTTATTATCAGTTTAGGAAAACTATGAAGCTACGTATTTCTTGGTTTAAATTTACGCTTTTAAACGCCGTTTTTATCGCCGCGCTAAATTTTGGGCTGTTTAATTTTATTTATTCAAGGCTTAGCTTTGAAGCTCATCCGCTGACGGCCGCAAGCCTGCCGGTTATATATTTTTCTCTGCTTTGCGCGCTCTTTTCAGTAGTTTTTTTGCCCTATCTAGCCAAGCCCGTTAGTATCGCGGCGATTGCGATCACGTGCGGTAGTAGCTACTTCATGCAAAGCTACGGTATTATAATCGATAGCGAAATGATAAGAAACGTCGCGCAAACGGACGCGGGCGAAGTGTTAAGCTTTTTAAATCCAAAGCTCGTTTGCTACATGCTGTTTTTGGGCGTTTTGCCCTGCCTTTTGGTCGCATTTGCGAGGATCGAGTACGGCGGCGCAAGGCGGCATCTAAAGGTCAAATTTGCCGCATTTTTCGGATTTTTAGCTCTCGCGGCGGCTCTGTTTTTACCGCAGACCAAGTCTATCATTCCGTTTTTTCGCGAAAATAGCTTCATCAGAGCCTAC
The DNA here is from genome assembly GCA_042645325.1 of Campylobacter sp. Taxonomy (GTDB): domain Bacteria; phylum Campylobacterota; class Campylobacteria; order Campylobacterales; family Campylobacteraceae; genus Campylobacter_A. Next base: position 669 of record JBHRQF010000314.1, read on the forward strand.
AACCTGCCGTTTTATCCGATATATTCGACTCAAAAGTACGTAAAACTCGAGTTTTTCAAGCCCGAATTTAAACAAATCGGCACGGACGCGACGATGAGGCCAAGCGATGAGCGGCGACTGATGGTGCTGATCGTTGGCGAAACGGCCCGCGCAAAAAACTATTCGCTCGGCGGATACGCCAAAAACGATACGAATTTTTACACGAAAAATGAGCCAAATTTGGTCTATTTCGGCGACGCTCGCTCGTGCGGAACTGCGACAGCCGCCTCGCTGCCGTGCCTGTTTTCAAAGTCCACGAGAAAAGAATACAGCAGCAAAGAATTTAGCGAAAACGCGCTTGATATCCTAAAACGCGTCGGCGTCAAGGTCGTGTGGCTGGGCAACAACTCGGGCAAGTGCAAGGGCGTTTGCGACCGCTTGGACGCCGGCGACATCGAGTACTTTGACGCCGGATACGATACGAATATGCTGCCCTCCCTCAAAAAACGCCTCGAAAATCTCGCGCAAAACGAGATCATCGTCCTGCATCTGCAAGGCTCGCACGGACCGGCCTACTACGCGCGCTATCCGAGCGAATTTCGCAAATTTACCCCGACTTGCGACACGAGCGAGCTTAGCTCCTGCGATAGTGAGAGCATCGTAAATACCTACGACAACACGCTGCTTTTTACGGATTTTTTTATTGACGAGGTCATAAAGGCGGTCAAGGACGCGGGCGGCGGTAAAAGCGCGGTTTGGTACTTCTCGGACCACGGCGAAAGCCTAGGTGAAAACGGCATCTACTTGCACGGTATGCCCTACGCCATCGCGCCCGAGGCGCAAAAGCACATCCCTATGATGGCGTACACGAACGATGAAGCGACGCTAGCTCGTCTGCGCGCCCAAAAAGACGACGCCGTCTCGCACGATAATGTTTTTAGTTCATTGCTGGGGTTTTTTGGAGTAGAGACAAAGGAATATGATAAAAAACTTGATGTATTTGGCGAGTAAATTTTGCTTTTTGGCGGCTCGTCTCTTGCGCGCCTTTAAATGAGCTAGGAATTTCCTCCCTCGATGAACCACGTGTTCTATCTTCGGTCGAAAATTTCTTCGCTTCTGCTTGCAGTTACGAGCCGAAGGCGAAGTAAAGCATTTAAATTTATCGCAAGATACTTTGCCTTAGTTTTTTACGTTCAAATTTACAAATTTGATGCACCGATACCCGCACCTTTAAAATGCAAAATTTTATTTGGTTAAATTTGGCATTGCGCATTAAATTTAATCTTTCTTGTTAAGGGGAAAGAGCTTAAATTGCACCCTGCTCTACTTCACGCTTTGCGTTCGCAGCTTTTTAAGAAGCGATTGTAAGGCAGAGCCAAAGCAAAAGAGTTCCCTTTTTCTTTTTTTCGGGAGAGGAAGGGGATTCTACTTACGTAGCGTCGCCCCTTCCTCTCCCAAGCCCTCTCCAGC
>JBHRQF010000315.1:0-2111 GCA_042645325.1 Campylobacter sp.
TTTTTGCACTTCGTGACGCTCATCATAAACACGTACATGGTGACTAAAGTTAGCGTCCATCTAGTCGGCGCCATGGGCGCGGGTAATCAGATAATGGATCTTTTTATGACCATTTTTAGCTTCCTTAGCGTGGGCTGTTCGGTCGTGGTCGCGCAGGCTCTAGGCGCGCGAAATCACAACCTAGCCAAACGCGTCATACACGCTAGCATCACGTTTAACACGATAATCGGCCTTAGCAGCGCTGTTTTTATTTACTTTTTCGGATTTGAGATTTTAGAGCTTTTAAACGTCCCCGAGCAGCTTCGCACCCAGAGTTTTGGCTACCTGCATATGCTTGGTATCGCATTAGCCTTTGACGGCATCGGCATGGTGCTTGCAGCCGTGCTTCGCGTTTACAACTTCGCTACCGCCGTCATGCTGGTTTCCCTACTCATGAACGTCATCACCCTTTGCGGCAACGCCATCGCGCTTTTTGGCTGGCTAGGACTGCCAAACTACGGCCTTTACGGCGTCGCGGTTTCGACGGTCGTGGGGCGTCTAGTGGGCGTTATCGTGCTATTTTTGATACTGACTCGCTACGCGAAAGTTAATATTTTCTTTAAACGTCTATTTGGCCTGCCGTTTGCCATTTTGCGTAAAATTTTATCCGTCGGGCTTCCGAGCGCGGGCGAAAATTTGCTCTGGATGGCGCAGTATATGGTGGCTTTTGGCTTTGTAGCGAGCATGGGCGAGGCCAGCCTAAACGTGCAGACCATCTACTTTCAGATCACGCTTCTTATCCTGCTTTGCGGGGCCAGCATCAGCGTGGCAAACGAAGTCATCGTCGGACACCTAGTCGGCGCGATGAGATTTGACGAGGCCTACTCGCGCACTTTCCGCGCGCTTCGCATCGGTTTTATAGCGACTCTCGCGGTCGTTGTGGCGGCGTATTTTGGCAAATTTGAGATCATGGAGCGATTAAATTTGACCGAGGAGCTAAAGGCCGTCATGCTGCCGCTTTTTACGCTTTCTATCGCGCTTGAGACGGGTCGAACCTTTAACATCGTTATCGTAAACGCCCTGCGCGCGAGCGGGGATGCTAAATTTCCACTGATGACGGGCGCGGTGTTTATGTGGGGCGTGAGCTTGCCGCTAGGATACTATCTAGGCATCGTGCAGGGCATGGGGATCATCGGCGTTTGGATCGGATTTACCGCTGACGAGTGGCTGCGCGGTCTTGTTAATACCTGGCGCTGGAGAAGCAGAAAATGGCAGTCAAAACGCCTCGTGTAAAAACCGTTTGCGTAAAATGCGGCGAATTTGATGTCGCGCTAAATTTTAAAAAAGGCGTCAAAACCACCCGCCTAAAGGTCGCTAAAACCGGCGAGATCTCGGTCTCGCTACCCTTTTACGCCGCGCAAAAATATGCGCTAGAGTTTGTGCAAAAACACTACGAATGGCTAAAATCAGCTCACGAAAAGACGCTATCAAATTTACCGCGCGAGGACGAGTTTAGACTACTGGGCGAGGTTTATCGCATCAAATTTGAGCCGAATTTAAAGGGCGTAAATTTAAGACGCTTTGCAGGCGATTCGGAGATTTTTAACGGCTTAAATTTTAGCGCGGACGGGCAAAACCCGCACCTTTACGGCGCTAACTTTGAGGGCAAATTTGACCCGTGGCCCAATGATACTAAATTTGACAGCTCGGACGGACGTAAATTTGACGGAGAAATTTACGCTGCGAGTTTAGCTGCGCTAGAAAACTACAAAAAAGCTTTTGCGAGGCGTATTTACGAGCATTTTATAGCTAAATTCGCTCCAGCCGTAAACCGAAAAATAAACCGCGTCGTCGTGCGCAAAATGACCACGCGCTGGGGTAGCTGCAACTCGCGCAAAGGCTACATAAATTTAAGCCTAAATTTGATCGAAAAAGCCCCCGAACTAGTCGAATACGTCGTGCTTCACGAGCTAGCTCACCTGATCTACCCCCACCATCAAAAAAGCTTTTATGGCTTCATTGCAGCCTTGATGTCCGATTTTAGGTCGAGAGAAAAACGGCTAAACAAAAAATAATTTTAAATATGCTAAAATAATATATTTTAAATTTAAAGGGAGATAATGAAAAAACTT
>JBHRQF010000316.1:0-2100 GCA_042645325.1 Campylobacter sp.
TCAAAGAAGATAAAACAAAAGGAAGTATTGACTTTCTATTTTACCTCTGTGGCGACCCGTATAGTGCTCCTGCGGTATACAATAGCAATGGTGAAGAAGGTAAATTATTATTCCTACATCGTGATCAGCTTGGTAGTATTGTAGCCATCACCGACCTTAACGGCAAGCTCGTAGAAGCCCGCCATTTTGATTAAATTTACCGCTTTGTTGTTGTAGAAATTGCACGAGCTAATTAGCAGCTTTACGCTTGCCAGATTGGCCTTTGCGAGCTCTGCAACGCTAGGGAATTCCGCAAAAAAGCGCGGCGTGATCAAATTTACCCGCTTGTCGGTACACTGTGCGCTTAGCATCACGCAGACCAAAAGCTGATAGTTGTCTTTAAATTTCAACTCGCTGCGCTCTTCCGCGAAGTTTTGTAGAATTCTCTTTTTTATCTCTAAAATATCTTTTTTACTTCTCATTTGCATTTCCTCAAGGCGGAATTCTACCCTAAAATTCTAAAGTACAGTTTGATTGTTAACAACTTTGAGTTATAATCACCGTTAAAATTTTTTTAAGGAATTGTTATGAAAAAAGTTTTATTTACAGCACTTAGTTTGGCTGCCGCTATCAGCCTTAACGCTACTGTTTACGCTACCGTAAATGGCAAAGACGTAACCGAAAAAGAGCTTGCTCCGCTACTTCAAGGCATAGGTAACGTAGATATCGCTGCTCTTAACGCGGATCAAAAAAAGGAGCTTATCGATAAAGGCATCGATCTGATGCTGCTAACGGATGAAGCCAAAAAATCGGGCGTTATGGACGAAGACGTTTATAAAAAAGAGCTTGAAATCGTAAAAGATAACTTAGCGCTTCGCGTATGGCAGGCTAAAGAAGCCAGCAAAATAAATATCGACGATAAAGAAATAGCCGATTTTTACAACAAAAACAAAGCGCGCTTTACCGAGCCTGCGAGAATCAAAGCGGCTCAGATCGTCGTTAAAACCGAAGCTGAGGCAAACGATATTATTAAGCAGTTAAAAGGGCTTAGCGACAGTGCGCTATTTACTAAATTTGCAGAGCTTGCCAAAGCTAAATCTATCGATCCGCAGGCTAAACAAACTGGCGGCGAGCTAGGCTGGATGCCTAGTGATCAGGTCAAGCCTTTTGCCGATGCGATCTCTAAGATAAAAGATGGTCAAATCACTACTAAAGCTATTAGAAGCAGAGTCGGATATCACGTCGTGTTAAAAGAGGAGTCTCAAGCTAAAAAGCAGTTAAGTCAAAGCGAGGCAAAGCCTTTTATTGAGCGCGTGCTTAGACAGCAAAAAGCGGCGAAAGTAGTCGAGCAAAAAGCGGCAGATCTTCACAAAAACGCTAAAATCGAGTATAAATAATATAGGAGCTAAAAATGGGCGTTTTAGATATAGTAAAACCGGGCGTTTTAAGCGGCGATGACGTAAGTAAGGTCTATGCGTATGCGAAGCAGCAAGGCTTTGCGATCCCTGCGGTAAACGTAGTGGGGAGCAACTCCATAAACGCCGTCTTGGAAAGCGCTAAAATCGCAAATTCGCCCGTAATAATTCAGTTTAGCAACGGCGGCGCAGCATTTTATGCAGGCGCTACTTGCCCTAATGCCGCAGTTTTAGGCGCTATCGCAGGCGCACGTCAAGTGCATGCTCTGGCAGCTCATTATGGTGTTGCGGTGATTTTGCATACTGATCATGCCGCGAGGAAGCTGCTTCCGTGGATCGACGAGCTCATCGAAGCTAATACCGCTCATAAAAAAGCTCACGGCGTGCCGCTGTTTAGCTCGCATATGCTCGATCTTAGCGAGGATGATTTGGAGTTAAATTTAGCGACCTGCGAAAAGTATTTGGAAATTTTAAGCGATCTTGGAATTTCGCTTGAGATCGAGCTTGGCGTAACCGGCGGCGAAGAGGACGGCGTCGATAATACCGGCGTCGATAATGCGCGGCTTTACACCCAGCCCGCAGATGTCGCTCTTGCTTACGAACGGCTAAGCAAAATCAGCGATAGATTCAGCATTGCGGCAAGCTTCGGCAACGTCCACGGCGTGTATAAGCCGGGCCATGTCGTGCTGAGACCTGAAATTTTGAA
>JBHRQF010000317.1:0-2089 GCA_042645325.1 Campylobacter sp.
GCCTACTATTTACATTTTGGCAACTGGCGGCACGATAGCCGGCAGCGGCTCTGGTGCTCTTGATACGAGCTATACCTCCGGAACCGTTACGGTCGATAAACTGATCGCCGCGGTACCTGAAATCAACAAAATAGCGACCATCAAAGGCGAGCAGATCTCAAACATCGGCTCTCAAGAGATGAACAACGAAGTTTGGTTTAAGCTCGCAAACAGAGTAAACGAGCTACTAACTAGCGGCAAGGCCGACGGCGTCGTCATCACGCACGGAACGGATACGATGGAGGAGACGGCGTATTTTCTAAATTTAGTCGTCAAAAGCGATAAACCTATCGTTATGGTCGGCGCTATGAGAAACAGCGGCTCGCTAAGCGCGGACGGCCCTCTAAATATCTTTAACGCCGTAAATGTCGCGATGAGTAAAGAAGCCGCAGGCAAGGGTGTAGTAGTCGTGATGAACGACGAGATCCATGCGGCTAGAGAGGTAACTAAAACCAACACTACCGCGGTCGATACATTTAAATCTCCAAACAGCGGCAAGATCGGCACCGTGTTTTACGGCAACGTCAAATTTTATATGAATCCGGTTCGCAAACACACCGTAAATTCGGCATTTGACATCACGAAGATCAAAGAGCTTCCAAGAGTAGATATCATCTACAGTCACTCAAACGACAACCCGGACTTCGTAAACGTAGCCGTGAAAAACGGAGCTAAAGGCATTATAAATGCGGGCATGGGTAACGGAAATCCATTCCCAAGCGCGCTTGAGGCTCTAGGCGAAGCAGTCAAAGCCGGCGTAGTAGTCGTGCGCGACTCACGCGTAGGCAGCGGCGAGACCACGCTAAACGGCGAGGTAGACGACGGCAAATACGGTTTTTTAGCTAGCGACAACCTAAACGCGCAAAAAGCCAGAGTGCTCTTGATGCTTGCGCTTACGCAGACTACGGATAAAACAAAGATTCAGGAGCTTTTCCTAACTCACTAAAATTTGAGTTTGAGCAGATATCTCGTGGGCGCTTTTAAATGAGCTTTAATTTTTCTCAATCGACAGCCTACACGGCTAGTCTCAATCGAAAAATTATGCACAACATTTAAAATCACCTCACGATATATCCGCCTTATTTTATATTGAGGCAAGGTTGTTCAAAGCGGGCAACTTGCCATCTCATTCGCAAAGCAAAATCCATCTTACCTAGTTTCGCGATACTTCCGCTTTGTTTTCTATTGCGGCGTATTTGCTAAATTTGCTATCCGCCGTTGATGACTTTTTAGGCTGTCGTTAGCGGCAAATTTGCGTTAAATTTGAGATTTTTTAAGGAGCAAAAATGGGAATGAGCGCACACTACTACGCCTATGCGCAAGACGTTATAGAGGCGATCAAAAACGGCGGCGGTGACGATGTCGAGACGATGGGCGAATACGACCTGGATAAAATGTGGGACGCGATGCACAAAACGCTAACTGGCAAAAATATGTTTGAGGCGATGAGCGCAGGCGAGATTTTCGCGACGCCAAACCCGCTTAGTTGGGCGATATTTGGACGCGGCATGGCGGGCGAGGAGGGGAGCGAGGCGATATCTTACGTGGACGCAGATGACGTAAAAGCCGTAGCCAAAGCGATGCAGAGTACCGACATCGGCGCGCTTTTAGCAAATGTAAATTTCGCGGACTTCGGCGAGGCTGGCACATACCCCGAGATATGGGAGTACGAGAGCGAATTTGAGGATATCAAAGCCGAGCTAAAAGAGCATTTTATCGGGCTTTTGAACTTTTATCAAAATGCCGCCGACAAAGGCCTTGGCGTGCTGATCGTGATAGCTTAGATTTCTAAATTTGACCGCAAAACCCGCTAAACGGTCGGCTGGCTTTGGAGCCGTTTTGCGGGATAAATTTAAGCCCGCACAGATAAAGTCAAATTTGCGGAGTGTAAATTTAAGCGGTCAAAGATGAGATTTACTTGCTAAATTTGCACTCCGCCGTCTAAAAAATGCAAACAAATGCCGCCGCCAAATCCGCTAAATTTCCGTGCCCATGCCTCAAAAAATAAAATCCGCGCCAAAATCTAAAAAATGCAAGCGACGATTTGAGT
>JBHRQF010000318.1:0-2076 GCA_042645325.1 Campylobacter sp.
GGCTAAATCCTGTTGTAAAAAGTATCTACGAGCTTACGGCGCTTAAAAAGAGCTTGCAAGATAAGGGCTTTAGCGTAGCCGAGTGCGAAAAAGATCACGCTAATAGCGTCAAAAACGCATACAAAAATGGCCTTACACAAAGCGAGCTTATCTTTGATAGTCGCTGTCCGAGGGCTGTAAATTTAGTCAGGGCAAATTTCAAAGAGCACGCCGCTCTCATCTCAAATTTAAACCCCATTTTGATAGAAAGCGCCATCGAGCTTAGCTCAAAGCTAAAAGAGGACGAGTGGCTTTACGTGACGACGCCCTGTGAGGAGTTGGCCCAGCTTGGCAGGGGGCTAAATTTAGAGCGAACGACATTTTTGACATGGAAAAGCTTTAGGGAGCAAAATGCTATAAATTTAAAGATGCGTAGTATCGAGCAAAGTCCGATACCGCCGGGATTTTTCGCAAATTTGGGCGTAAAAACCTTAAGCCTTGATAGCAAAGAAAAGATAGAAAATGCCCTTTCATATAAATTTAGCGAGCTTAAAAACTACCGGATCATCGAGCTTTTATACTGCGAAAACGGCTGTCACAACGGAGATGGGATGTGAGGGAAATTTTCAAAAAGAGCATTTTGATCTTAGCGATCTTCGCCCTCTGGCAGGTCGTTTGCGAGCTAGAAATTTTCACGCCGTATATCCTGCCAAGTCCGGCAGCGACGCTAAAGACGATGTATAGCATGAGCCTAAGTGGCGAGCTTGCTACGCATACGATCATCAGCTTTAAGCGCATATTTGTAGGATATACTCTTTCTTTTGCCCTAGCGCTCGTGCTCGGCGGTATAGCGGCACTTTTGCCAAAGATCAGTGTTTATTACGAGTGGATACTGGAGTTTTTTAGAAATATCCCGCCGCTTAGTTTGATCGCCATTTTGGTGCTTTGGTTTGGCATAAACGAGACGCCAAAGATTATTATCATCATCCTAGCCTCGTTTTTCCCGATGTTTCTAAGCATCCAAAAGGGGCTAACGAGCTGCGATGTGAAGCTCATCGAGGTCGGTAAAATTTTTGGCTTTAGTAAATTTGAAATTTTTTACAAGATCATCCTAAAAAGCGCCTTAAAAGATATCTTTGTCGGTATGCGAATAGGCTTTGGCTACGCCATGCGTGCGATAATAGGAGCTGAGATGATAGCGGCTTCAAGCGGGCTAGGCTACCTCATACTTGACGCTGAGGAGCTTTCGCGCGCGGATAGGATATTTGTGGGCATTTTTACGATCGGCATTTGCGGTGTGCTCATAGATAGGCTGTTTTTGCTTTTGATAGCTAAATTTAGCCTTTTGCGAGGTGATAAATGATAGAAATTTCAAATTTATCCAAGCATTTTTATATTGGTGAGAAGCGTATCGACGTTTTAAGAGAACTAAATTTAAGTATAAAAAAAGATAAGATCACCGTCATACTTGGCAGGAGCGGATGCGGCAAAACTACGCTTTTACGCCTCATCGCCGGCCTTGAGAGCGTAAGTCTTGGCGAGATAAAATTTAAAGGGCAAGCAAAGATCGGCTTCGTCTTTCAGGAAGCCCGTCTTATGCCGTTTCTAAACGTCTATGAAAACATCGTATTTGCGCTTAAAAAGTATGAGATAGAGGCTGCAAAGATAGATGCTCTCATATCTATGATAGGGCTTAGCGACTTTAAATTTGCCGCCGTTTCGCAGCTATCCGGCGGCATGAGCTCGCGCGTTTCGCTTGCAAGAGTGCTTGCATATGAGGCAAATTTGATCCTCATGGACGAGCCATTTGCGGCACTTGATGCCTTTACGAGAGCTAGCATGCAGGCTGAAATTTTAAAAATACAAGCCGGCAAAACCATCCTTTTCGTCACGCACAACATCGACGAGGCGCTGTTTTTGGCTGACGATATTATATTGCTTGAAAAGGGCGGGATAAAATCAAACTACGATCTATCAAATTTAGAAAGACCGAGAGACTTGCTAAGTGAGGAGCTAATAACGATAAAACGCAAAATTTTGAGTGAAATTTAGGATAAAAAATGATAACTAAAACTAAAATGAAGCAAAAAATTATAT
>JBHRQF010000319.1:0-2067 GCA_042645325.1 Campylobacter sp.
GAAACCGCACCAAAGACGGTCGTGACGTCTATCTAAACACGACCATCATCCCGATTTTAAATTTAAGCGGGCAGATCGAAGAGTTTCTTGCGATCAGGCATGACGTGACGGACGTGATAAATTTAAACAACGAGCTTGAAAAGACGAAAAAAGAGCTGTTAAATTTAAACGAAAATCTCGAAAACAGAGTCGCCGAGCAGACGGCCAAGCTCGTAAATTTAAACCAAAATCTAGAAAATTTGGTGAAAGCCGAGATCAAGAAAAACGAGGAAAAGACCAAAATGCTCTTTTTGCAGTCGCGTCTAGCCTCGATGGGCGAGATGATCGCAAACATCGCTCATCAGTGGCGCCAACCGCTAAACGAGCTTAGTATCACGCTTTTTAAACTAAAAGAGAGCGTGAAGTCAAACGAGAAATTCGAGGCCGGCTACGAGCACGCAAAGCGCGTGATAAAGGGTATGTCGCAGACGATCGAGGATTTTAGAAACTTTTTTAGCGTCGAGCGCGAGAAGGAGGTTTTTTTGCCATCGGCTGCGGTAGAAAACGCGCTAAAGATGGTGCAAGGAACCTACGAAAAAGAGGGTGTAGACGTAAATTTGGAGCTAAAAAGCGAGGGTCAAATTTACGGATTTGAGTCGCAGCTTTGTCAGGCCGTGATTATCCTGCTTTCTAACGCCAAAGATGCACTGGCAAATAAAAAAAACGATAAAAAAGTAACGCTAAGCTTAGAAACAAAGGATAAATTCGTTATCATAAGAGTAACGGATAATGCAGGCGGCATAAAAGAGGAGATAATGGACAAGATTTTTGAGCCTTATTTTACCACCAAGCACCCAAGCTTAGGCACCGGTATCGGCCTATATATGCTAAAAAGCATAGTCAAAAATCACGGCGGAAGCGCCGGCGCTAAAAACGTAAAATTTGGAGCGGAATTTGAGATAAAACTGCCGCTAAAGGATGAAAAATGAAAAATTTTAAAGAGCTAACGCTACTGCTAGTCGAGGACGAGGATAGCATAAGAGAGTCTATGCAAGAGGTTTTCGGCGGCGTATTTCAAAAGGTCATCTCGGCCTCAAACGGCGACGAAGGACTTAAGAAATTTAAAAAATTTAGCCCCGATATCGTGATAGCCGATATCATGATGCCTATCATGGACGGACTTGAAATGTCAAGGCAAATAAAAGAGTTCTCAAAAAACACGCCCGTAGTGATACTAAGCGCGTATAGCGAAAAGGAAAAGCTGCTAAAAGCTATCGACGTGGGCATCGATAAATACGTCATCAAGCCTATCGACATGGACGAGCTTTTCGCCCTGCTAGAGCAGATCGTAAAAACCAAAATCATAGGCGCCGATATCATCGAGATTTCGGGCGGATATTCGTTTAACCAAACCAAAAAAGTGCTCGTAAAAAACGGCGTCGAGATCGCGCTAACCAAAAAAGAGCTGGCCTTTATCTCGCTTTTGGTTAAACGTATCGGCACGCTTGTTTTAACCGAGGAGATCAGAAACGTGGTGTGGTTTGGCGAAAAGGTAAACGATCCGGCCGTTAGGACGTTTATCAAGCGAATACGCGATAAAGTGGGCGCCGGACTCATCAAAAACTCGCCGGGTCTTGGCTATAAAATCGAGCTAAAAAAGTAAAATTTGAAACGTAAATTTAGGTCGGTTAAGCGATTTTACACTAAAAATCTAATAAAATAACAATCTAATAACAAAATAAACAAAGGAGGATATCGATGCGACTAGACAGGGCGCTAAGCTACGACTACACGGTCGCCAAGTATTTTATGTTCGCGACGATACTGTTTGGGATAGTCGGTATGAGCGTCGGCGTTTTCATAGCGTTTCAGATGGCGTACCCGGACTTAAACTATCTCGCGGGCGAATACGGCACCTTTAGCCGCCTAAGACCGCTACACACGGCGGGCGTGATATTTGGATTTATGCTCTCTGGCGTTTTTGCGACGTGGTACTACATCGGACAGAGGGTTTTAAAGGTCTCGATGAGCGAGTCGCCGTTTTTGATGGCGGTAGGCAAGCTGCACTTTTGGATATATATGCTGGTT
>JBHRQF010000320.1:0-2066 GCA_042645325.1 Campylobacter sp.
CTTCGTAGGCGACTTTTACGCTGCCAAGATCCTGGCGAAATCTGTCTTTGTCAAGTTTTTCGTTCGTAGTCGCGTCCCAAAAGCGGCAGCTATCCGGACTGATCTCGTCTGCTAGCAGGATATTTCCGTCCTTATCGACGCCGAATTCGACTTTAAAATCGACTAATTTTAAATTTCTGTCTGCGAAAAATTTAAAGAGGATAGCGTTTATCTCGCGGCCCATGTGTTTTAGTCTGTCAAGGTCGTTTTCGCTCTTAACTAAGCCCATGATTAGGCAGTGTTCGTCGTTTACGAGCGGATCGTGCAGATCGTCGTTTTTGTAGTAAAACTCTACCAATGGAAACGACAAAACCGTGCCTTCTTTTATCGCGAGGCGCTTTGTTAGCGAGCCGGTTGCGATGTTTCTCACGACTACTTCAAGCGGGATGATTTCGCATTTTTTCACGAGCTGTTCGGTGTCGCTTAGGGTTTCGACCAAGTGGGTCGGGATGCCTTTTTCTTTTAAAAGATGAAAAAGCTGCGTCGAAATTTTATTATTTAACGCGCCTTTGCCGGCTTCATTGCCTCTTTTTTGCGCATCAAAGGCGGTTAGATCGTCTTTAAATTCCGCTATTAGCAAGTTCGCATCGTCCGTTGCGAACATCTTTTTTCCCTTGCCCTCGTAGATCAGCTCTTTTTTTTGCATTTTTGCACTCCTTATTTTAGCTGTAAAATTTTGATCGCGTCAATCGCCGATTTTAGTTGTATATCGTCGTTTACGTTAGCCTCGGTTATTATAGTCTTATTATCCGTGATTTTCGTAGCGTTTTTATCGCTATTTGCGTCTATTTTGCTCAGTTCGTTGGTTAGGTGTTTTTTTAGTTCGCTCTCTTTTATAGAAAACGCATTTTCGTCCTGCTGAGGCACTTTGCCCGGAAATACGATGATATCAGGCTCCACGCCTGTTGCTTGTATAGTGCGACCGCTAGGTAGGTAGTAGCGAGCTATCGTTAGGCGGATGGCCTCTTTGTCGTCTACAGGCAGAATAATTTGCACGCTGCCTTTACCAAACGTCTTTTCGCCGATAACGACGGCGCGTTTGTGATCTTGCAACGAGCCGCTAACGATCTCGCTCGCGCTCGCGCTTCCGCCGTTAACTAGCACCGCAAGCGGCAAATTTGTGATTTTATTTGCTCTTGCAGCTTTAAATTCGCTATTTTCGCTCTCGTTTCTACCCTTTTGAGATACTATAACGCCGCTATCTATAAACAAATTCGTTAGTCCAACCGCTTGGTTTAAAAGTCCGCCCGGGTTGTTTCGAAGGTCTAGTACGATACCTTCTGCTTTTGGATACTTTTTGATAAATTCCTCGGCCTTTTCGGTTACGTGCTTATCAAAATTTGTCACGCGAAGATAGAGGATGTTGTCTTTTTCGATCATCTTTGCGTAAACGGACTCGACCGAGATGATGTCGCGCATGAGCTTGACGTCAAACGGCTTTTGCTCACCTTTTCGCACGATAGTTATCGTGATAGGCGTCTTTGGTTTGCCGCGCATTTTATTTACCGCTTCGTCTATGGTGGTGCCTAGAGTCGCGTTGCCGTCGATGCGAAGGATGATGTCGCCGCTTTTTATGCCGGCTTTATCAGCAGGCGTATTTTCGATAGGCGAGATGACCGTTAGGGCGCCGTCTTTCATACCAACCGTAATGCCAAGGCCGCCAAATTCGCCGTTTGTCTGCACTTGCATATCTTTAAACGCCTTTTCATTTAAAAATCCAGAATGCGCGTCAAGGTTGTTTAAAAGCCCCTCTATGGCCTTATCCACGATCTCTTTAAACTGTAAATCATCAACATAATATTTTTCGATAGTAGAAATGGTTTTTGTAAGTTTAGAGAGCGATTGCAGTTTGGAATTCGATCCGTCCTCGGTGGCTTTAGCATTTAAATTTGCGCTAAAAACCGCTCCGAATATCATAGCGCCCGCAACGCTTGAAAACAAAAACGTCTTTTTTTTATTCAAAGTTAATCTCCTGCCTTTTGAGTGGGGGTATTTTAGTTAAATTTGCCTAAAAATAGGATAAAAGA
>JBHRQF010000321.1:0-2061 GCA_042645325.1 Campylobacter sp.
ATGATGGTATCTATTGCGACGGTGGTTTTACCGGTTTGGCGGTCACCAATGATGAGCTCGCGTTGTCCGCGACCGATCGGCACTAGCGCATCGATAGCCTTGATACCTGTTTGAAGCGGCTCATGAACGCTTTTTCTAGCCATAATACCTTTTGCTTTTTCCTCGACAAATCTAGTTTCGCTAGCCTCGATAGGACCTTTAGCATCTATCGGCTCGCCGAGCGAGTTTACGACGCGACCTATTAGCGCATCGCCTACTGGAACGCGCAAAAGTTTAGCTAGGCGTTTTACGCTAGAACCCTCTTTTATGCCGTCCGTTTTACCCAAAATAACGATACCGACACTACTTTCCTCAAGGTTTAGAGCCATGCCTTTTTCACCGTTTTCAAACTCGACCATCTCGCCGGCCATAACGTTTTTTAAGCCGTAAACGTTAGCAACGCCGTCAGCTACGGATATAACCTTACCCGTCTCGTTTACATCGACGTTAAGGCTGAAATTTTCAATCCTTTCCTTGATGATGGCGCTGATTTCATCTGCTTTTATTTTTGCACTCACGCTTTTTCTCCTTTATATTGCTTTTAATATGTATTCGCTCATTTGGGCTTTTAGCCTATCTACCGAAAAGCTAGCCTCCACGCCCAAATCGTCTAGTTCGATCTTGATACCGTTGTAATCGCTTTTTACCGGCTCTAAAATGATTTTTGCGTTAAATCTCTTAGAAAAGCTGCTTTCAAGCTCCGAAATTTGAGCCTGGCTGATCTGCGAGCCGCCGTAAATTTTGCCGTAAAAAACATTGTCCATTTTTGATTTTTGCGCTAAAAGCTCCGAAACGATATTAGGCAAAATATCAAGTCTTTTATTTTCGCCCAGTAGTTTTATGAAATTTACAAATTTTTGATCCGCCTCACCGACTAAAGATAGGACGAAATCCGCTTTTTGGCTATTTTTTAAATTCGGCGAAACGATGATGTTTTGAAATTTTTCATTTGCGAATGCGTTTGCGATCTCTTGTAACTTAGCGGTAAAGTTATTAAACTCATCCTTGCTAAGGTCGCTAACTAGGGCTTTTACGTATTTTTTTGCGATAAGTTCTTTCATCAGCCGACCCTTTTAAGCATGATATTAATAAGCTCGCTTTGACCCATTTTAACGCTGTCGCTTGCAAAAATTTCATTTAAAATTTCGCCTACGACGGACTTAACCATGCGTCTTTTTTCAAATTCTTTTTGGTCTTGGAAGCTTTTTTCCAAATTTGCGACCTCTTGTCTGGTTTCTTCTTTGATACGCTCAGATATCAAAACAGCCTCTTTTCTAGCCGTTTCTACTAGACTGGCTGCATTTGCTTTAGCCTCTTCTACGCGCCTTAGAGCGTCGTCTTTTTTGGCTTTTGAGTCTTTTAGTTTTTGCTCGATATTATCAAGTCTTGCCGCGATACCGGCGATTCTTCCCTTATAGGCGTTTTTGATAGGATTTGCTATAAAATAATACAAAATCGCAGCAAAAACGATAAAGTTTATCGTCCTAGGCACGATGTCATATCCGCCGTCCGCCATCAAAACAAAAGGACATAATAAAAGTAAAATTTTGATTTTCATATTAAATCCTTGCGAGTTTTGCTTTTAAAGCAGCTTGAAGTTCAGGCAATTTTTGCTGCAAATCAGCTCTAAAATCGCTCTTTTGAGAGTTTAAATTTTGGATAAATGCGTCATAATCGGCCTCCAAAACCCCGCGTTTTTCGCTAACTATCTTAGCGGCCGCGTCTTTTGCGGCATTGATAGCTTCCTGCTTGATCTTGCCAGCTTCGTTTCTTGCAGCAGCTATGAGCTGTTCTATTTGCGCTTCGTACACGCCAAGATCGCTCGTATTTTTGCTAGCACTCTCTTCGTCGTTTTTTATTGCATCATTTCTAGCGTCTATAAATTTAAGTAGAGGCTTGTAAAGGATGGAATTTAAAACGGCGATAAGCCCTAGAAAAATAACTGCCGTAAGGACGACTAACGGCAAATTAATTTCCAACATCAAATCTCCTTAAAGTTTAATATTTTCTTAAGCATAATAA
>JBHRQF010000322.1:0-2055 GCA_042645325.1 Campylobacter sp.
GGCAAGCAGCTAGAGGGCGCAGATGCTAGGGCGCTAAGATACGTAAAAGACGCGCGCGGACGAACTAGCGATTTTTACGTCACGGACGGGCGAAACGTCTATTTTAAAAGCTTGCAGCTCGCGGTCAAATTTACCCCCGAGCTGCGCGAGGCGGCGTATTTTAACGGCGTGCACTATCTTTTAGAGCCCGCTAGCGGCGCGGTTTATGCAGATGAGCATGAGTTTGCACCCGAATTTGCGCCTTATTCGCTACCCTTTGGCGTCTCCGGCGCACACGCCTATCATCTGCTTTTTCGCGGCAAGGGCGGGATTTACTTTTGGGAGCGCGAAAACGGCGAGCTAAAGCGTGCGGCGGCGGATCCTTTTTCGGGCGAAATTTCGCCGCTTGTGTGTAGTGTTTTTATTAGCGGCGCTCAGACTTATTTCGTGCAGAGCCGTGAAGTATGGCACAGAAATAAGAGCGGCAGGCGACTTAGCTCGCGCCATACGGAGCTTTTTAGGCTAAAAACGAGCGAGCAGTGGCGCAAAATAGGGCTCGTTCGCAACGGTGTATACGGCGCTGTTTATGCAAACGGCGATAAAATTTACTATTTTGACGCGATGGGGATGGGGCAGCTCATAGACTCTAGCGTCTACGAGATCGCGGACACTGACGCCATCGAGATCCTGACGCGGCCGTATGACCCGCGCGGTAAAAATCCAAGCGGCGAGGATATCCGCAAGATGATAAAAGATGGGCGGCTCGTGCCGGCGCAAGGCGAGCTCGTTTTTGAAGCGGTTACTAGCTATGACGGCGAGGAGAGGTATGCTCTTTGGATATTTTTGGCGGTCGCTATCTTTGCGGCGATCGCGGGCAAAGCCTACGAGTATAGAAATCGTGCGAAAGCGGTAAAAAACGAAGCTACGACAAAACCTCGCGGCAAGGTAAAATTTAGACGGTAAATTTACGGCTTGGATTTTAAATACTTAAATTTGACGTTTTGCTCGCCGCTAGCAAATTTTAATCAAATTTTCGCTAAAATCGGGTCAAATTTAAAAGGAGTGCAAATGAAACT
This sequence comes from Campylobacter sp., assembly GCA_042645325.1. Lineage (GTDB taxonomy): Bacteria > Campylobacterota > Campylobacteria > Campylobacterales > Campylobacteraceae > Campylobacter_A. The sequence continues at coordinate 1,056 of JBHRQF010000322.1, forward strand.
GGGAAATTTTTCCGCAAACTCAAGCCTAAGCAATCAATACCTAGAACAAGCTCAAAATAACAGCGCAAAAGCCCTAAACAACGTCTCCGCACAGCGCGCTCTAAGCGGTATCGACAGCGCAAATCTAGCTATCGCAGACTCGCTTCGCTCTCAAAGCTCCACACTAGAGCAGGGCGTCGCAAATGCAAACGACGCTATCGGCATCCTGCAGATCGCAGACTCCACGCTAGCAAATATCACGCAAAGCGCCGACCGCATCGGCGAGCTCTCGGTGAGATATAGCGGCGGCATCCTAAACGCCGATCAGCAAAAGATGATAAAAGGCGAGGCGGACGCGCTCGTGGGCGCGATGAGAGAGAGCACGCAACAGGCGAGTTTTAACGGTAAGAACGTATTTGGCGGGCAGATGAGCTTCCTAACCGGCAACGGCACGGCGAGCGTAAATTTAAGCGCGCCCGATTTTAGCGGTATAGACATGAGTAACGGCGATAGCGTGAGTAAATTTATCGGTAGCGTAAACGCTCTGCGAGGCGAGATCGGCGCTGCGCAAAACGGCATAATCTCTGGCATAAATGCAAGCCTAACCAAAAACGTCGCGCTAAGGCAAAATGAGTCACAGCTACAAAATAACGACATCGCTAAAAATCTAAGCGCTTTTAAACAAAACGACCTACAAGCAAACGCCGCAATCCTAGCTCAAGCGCACAATACCGCAAGCCTGCAAAGCCAGTTTAACAGGCTTTTGGGCTAAATTTAACTGCTTTTATCTTTTAGCCGCTACGCTCCTTGGCGGCTAAAATGCTTTTGTTTTTACTCCGACTTTTGCGATCTAATCGCGCCTTAAATCAATCGGTCAAATTTATCTAAACCCTCCACATTACCTTCGCAAGGATTATCATTATGACACACAAAACAAGGGCGATGATATGCGAGTATTTGCCGAAGGGATCGGGCTTTTTAAGCTTATAGACGTAAAAGAGCGATATTGCCGTGATTAGGC
>JBHRQF010000323.1:0-2052 GCA_042645325.1 Campylobacter sp.
CGCCCATTTCGTGGTAGATTTTAGCATCCAGAGCATTCATGACGTTTGCCTGCGTCGAGAGGTGGATCTCGATGTCGGGGGCTATTTCTTTTGCTAGGCTCATGACGCCAGGGGTCGCGATGATAAAGGCATCTGGCTTCATCGCCGATATCGTTTGTAGGTGGCGCTTTAGCGGCTCGATTTGCGAGTTAAAAGGAAACGCGTTTACCGTCGCATAAAATTTCTTGCCCTTTGCGTGCGCGTATTCGATAGCTTCTTTAAATGTTTCAAGGTTAAATTCGCGCGCCGAACGGGTGCGAAGCGAAAAGCTCGCCACCGATGCATAAACCGCGTCTGCTCCGTACTCTAGAGCTATTTTTAGCTTGGTTAAATTCCCTGCGGGAGATAAAAGCTCGGGCTTTAGCACTATTTTTTGCCCAAACTTTCTATCAGAGCTTCGATATCGTCGTTGCTGACGAGATTTTCGGTGTGCGTATCGCCCGCGATATGTACGGCCGAGGCTACGCGCTTCTCGTCGTCGATCTTGCCCTCAAACAGGCTGCTCATATACTTGCTAAGCGCTCGCATTACGTTGATGACGCGCTCGATCTTTTGGCGGTGGATGTCTTGATACTGCATCATATCCATCGCCATCATTATCTCGTCTTCAGCCATTCTGACGTTATCTAGCGTCGTTTCGGCGGAGCTTTTTAGGGCATTATTTTTCTCTAGCGCTTCGGAAAACGCGGCGATATTTGGGAATTTTTCATGCAGTTTGGTAAAAATTTCGATATTAGCCTCTATGCCGCTAATAATCTCGCCAAGCCCGCTCTCCGCGTCCATAGAGAAGTTATTGATCGCATCGAGCTTGTCAAACATCTGCGTGGCTTTTTCCTCGCTGTCCTTTGTGACGTCGTCTAGCTGATGAACCATCTTGTGATCATCCGTCGGTGGAGGCGGAGGCCACGATATGTTTGAGGATGCTCTATAGTCGCCGTCGAATTTAACGTCATCATCTTTGCGCTCCACTGCTTCTTTGTCAGCAGCATTTAGGTCTAAATTTTCATCTCCGCTAGTTTGCGCGTCGCTCTCGTCTGCAGCTACGACGTCATCCAGATCGCCCGCCATCAAGGCGTCAAGTTCTTCTTGCGTCATAAAAACTCCTATTTAAATTTGGGCTGATTATATAGAAAATTAACGAAATATAAGTTTAAAAACCCAAACTTTATCCTTAAATTTATCAAATTTTAGGTAGCATTTGCAAAATATTTAAGGACAAAAATGAGAGTCGATCTACACAACCACACGCCGCTTTGTAAACACGCCATAGATGAGCCCAGAGAGTACGTTTTAAGCGCGATAAATTCAGGCTGCGAGTATTTTGGCTTTAGCGATCATGCGCCGATGAAATTTGACGAAGCGTACCGTATGGATTTTTCGCAAATGCCCTCTTACGAGAGTGAAATTTTGCGCCTCAGAGACGAATTTGACGGACGGATCAAAATTTTGCTCGGTTATGAAGTAGATTTTTTAGAGGGCTTTATGGACGAGCGGGTTTTAACGCGCAAGGTTGATTACCTAATCGGTTCGGTGCATTTTTTGGGCAGCTGGGGTTTTGACAATCCCGAGTTTATCGGCGAATATAAAAAGCGCGACATAGATCAAATTTGGCGGGATTATTTTTACTGCGTAGAAAAGATGGCAAAGTCGGGTAAATTTGACATAGTCGGGCATGTAGACTTGCTAAAAGTGTTTAAATTTATGCCAAAAACAGACGTTAGAATCCTTGCTAAAGACGCCATCAATGCGATAAAAAAGGCAAATTTGACGGTGGAGATAAATGCGGCCGGCTTTAGAAAACCCGTCGGCGAGCAGTATCCCAGCGTAAATTTGCTAGAAATGATCGCCGAAAAGGATATCCAGGTAACGTTTGGCTCGGATGCTCACGCAAAAGATCAAGTCGGCCTAAACGGCGAAAAATGCGAGCAAATCGCTAGAAATTTAGGCTTTAGCAAGTGTGCGGTATTTAAAAACCGCGATAGAAAATTTGTAAAATTTTAGATCGGGTAGAAA
>JBHRQF010000324.1:0-2047 GCA_042645325.1 Campylobacter sp.
AATATACATTAACTGAAGTTTATGCTGATTGTCTTGCATCTTTTTCCTCGTAGCTAAAAAACCCTAAAATGCCCGCGCTCGCGACCTTTTCGCCTACGCTGACGCTTATTCTCGTATTTGCGGGTAGTATCAAAATCGCCTCACCACTACTTAAAAAGCCAAATCTCCTGCCCGCTTTTAGTCGGCTAAAATTTTCAAAAGAAATGCCTTTGCTAAGAGGCCCTGCGATGACGCGGATCGCAAATTTATTATTTGAGTTTTTACAGACAAACAAGGCTCGCTCGTTTAAATTTTTAGAAGCTTCCATAGCATTACACAAAAACAGACCATGCTTTTGTTTGGCCTCTAAAAGCTCCATATCGCAAGGAGCTCTGAGTGCGCCCGCGTCAAATACGCCCTTGCGGATAGTTATGGCTACGCACTGCGTATCAAAATAGTAAATTTTATCTATGCTTTTTATCTTACCGTCGATCGGACTAAGTACGGCGTACGCATCATCGCTACCTAGTGCTCGCTCCGGGTTTCTAAACCAAAATACGCAAAGCGCAAAAAGCACGAAAAATAAAATTTGACATACGCCCAAAACCAGCGCAAGCAAAAGCAAAAGCCCTAAAACGAAAACGTATTTGTAGCCCTGTTTTGCGATTAGCCCGATGTTTTGCATATCTTTACGCTTGTTCCTCTTTATTTTCTTCCAAATTTACTAGCCTGCTAGGCATGCCGCGCTCTTGTTCGTAGTTTGCGATGATCTCTCTAACCTTCGCACCCTCGATAGTTTCCTCCTCGTAAAGCGCCTCTACCATCTTTTCTATCGCGTCGCCGTAAGTTCTCAGCGTCTCAAGCACGTGTTTATAGCGCTCATCTAGCGTATTTTTGATAAATTCATCTACTTTTTCCGCCGTCTTGTCGCTGTAATCCCTGTCGGCCTGACCGCCAGCAAGGAAAGTACTGCGACGCTTTTCAAGCACCATAAGTCCCGCAATATCGCTCATGCCGTATATCGAGATCATCGAGCGAAGTATATCGGTCGCGCGCTCTAGGTCGTTGCCAGCACCGGTCGAAATCTCTTTTATAAAGACCTCTTCAGCTGCACGCCCCGCCAAAAGCACATCCACTTCAGCCATCAGCTCGTGGCGCTGCATCATAAATTTATTCTCTTCAGGCGTATGGAGCGTGTATCCCAGTGCCGCAAGCCCGCGCGGTATGATCGATACTTTGGTGACTCTGTTTGCGCCTTTGGTGGTCTCTGCTATGAGTGCGTGTCCGCTCTCGTGATAGGCCACGATGCGTTTTTCTTTCGGATTTATGCGGCGAGATTTTTTCTCAAGACCAGCGATCGCTCGCTCGACGGCCTCTAGCAAATCAGCCTGCTCGACTTTACCTTTTTCTTTTCTGCCTGCTAGCAGGGCGGCTTCGTTTATGATGTTGGCTAGATCTGCGCCAGCAAGACCCGCCGTCATACGCGCGATATCTTCGATACTAACGCTATGATCAAGCTTTATGTCTTTTATGTGCACACGTAAAATTTCGATCCTGCCTTTGAAATCAGGTTTATCTACAAGCACCTGTCTATCAAATCTGCCCGGCCTTAAAAGCGCTGCGTCAAGCACCTCTGGACGGTTCGTCGCGGCAAGTACGATAACCGGCGACGCATCCGAGCTAAAGCCGTCCATCTCGGCTAAAAGCTGATTTAGCGTTTGCTCGCGCTCGTCGTTTCCGCCGATCATTCCGCTAGCTGCGCGGCTTTTGCCGATGGCGTCGATCTCATCTATGAAAACGATCGCCGGAGCTTCTTTTTTCGCATTTTCAAAAAGATCCCTCACGCGACTAGCACCCACGCCGACGAACATCTCGATAAAGCTCGATCCGGAAACCGAGAAAAATGGCACATCCGCTTCGCCGGCGACGGCCTTTGCGAGTAGGGTTTTACCCGTGCCAGGAGGCCCTACTAAAAGTACGCCTTTTGGGATTTTGGCACCCAAATTTATATATCTATCCGGATGTTTTAGAAAATCCACGATCTCTTTAACTTATTCTTTTGCTTCAT
>JBHRQF010000325.1:0-2046 GCA_042645325.1 Campylobacter sp.
CTATAATTTCATCACTCAAAACAAAAGAGTGCTAAAAAAGTAAAATCAAACCATAAAGGATGAATCATGAATTTTCAACCGTTAGGCAAACGAGTCTTAGTCGAGCGTCTCGAGGACGTCAAAACGACCGCTTCGGGCATCATTATACCCGATAATGCAAAAGAAAAACCTTTAAGCGGCAAGGTTTTGGCGGTATCAAGCGAGGTAGAAGGCGTGAGCGTGGGCGATAGCGTAGTTTTCGCAAAATACGGCGGCACCGAGGTCGTGCTTGATGGCAAAACATATTTGGTTCTAAAAATCGAAGATGTTTTAGGCGTTTTAAAATAATCTAAATTTAAAGGAAAAAAGATGGCAAAAGAGATATTTTTTTCAGACGAGGCTAGAAATAGACTATACGAAGGCGTTAGAAAACTAAACGACGCGGTAAAAGTAACGATGGGGCCTCGCGGCAGAAACGTGCTAGTGCAAAAGAGCTTCGGCGCTCCTGCGATCACCAAAGACGGCGTGAGCGTAGCTAAAGAGGTCGAGCTAAAAGACGCTCTAGAAAACATGGGCGCAGGCCTAGTAAAAGAGGTCGCTAGCAAAACAAACGACGAGGCTGGCGACGGTACGACTACAGCTACGGTTTTGGCGCACTCTATCTTTAAAGAGGGCTTAAGAAACATCACCGCAGGCGCAAATCCGGTCGAGGTAAAACGCGGTATGGATAAAGAGGCCGCAGCTATAATCGCCGAGCTAAAAAGCCTATCTCGCAAAGTAACCGATAAAAAAGAGATCGCGCAAGTAGCCACTATCTCGGCAAATTCTGACTCTGCTATCGGCGGACTGATCGCTGACGCGATGGAAAAAGTCGGCAAAGACGGCGTCATTACCGTCGAGGAAGCAAAATCTATCCACGACGAGCTAAACGTGGTCGAGGGTATGCAGTTTGACCGCGGATATCTAAGTCCGTACTTCATCACAAACGCTGAAAAGATGCAGGTCGAGCTAAGCAATCCGTTTATATTGCTATTTGATAAGAAGATTACAAATTTAAAAGACTTGTTGCCTGTGCTCGAGCAGATCCAAAAAACAGGCAAACCGCTACTAATCATCGCTGAAGATATAGAGGGTGAGGCACTTGCGACGCTAGTAGTAAACAAGCTTCGCGGTGTACTAAATATCTCTGCGGTTAAGGCTCCTGGCTTTGGCGATCGCAGAAAAGCGATGCTTGAGGATATCGCGATATTAACTGGCGGCGAAGTAGTGAGCGAAGAGCTAGGCAGAACGCTAGAAAGCGCGACTCTAAGCGACCTAGGACAAGCTTCAAGCGTCATCATCGACAAAGACAACACGACTATCGTAAACGGCGCAGGCGAGAAATCTGCAATCGATGCTAGAATCATCCAAATAAAAGCTCAAATCGCAGAAACCACAAGCGACTACGACAAAGAAAAACTGCAAGAGCGCCTAGCTAAGCTAAGCGGCGGCGTAGCGGTCATCAAAGTGGGCGCTGCTACCGAGACTGAGATGAAAGAGAAAAAAGACCGCGTGGACGACGCTCTAAGCGCGACTAAAGCGGCCGTAGAGGAGGGCATCGTGATAGGCGGCGGCGCTGCGTTTATCAAAGCGAGCACAAAAGTGGATCTAAAACTAAGCGGCGACGAAGCTATAGGCGCTGATATCGTAAGACGCGCGCTAACCGCTCCGCTCCGCCAGATCGCTGAAAATGCGGGATTTGACGCTGGCGTAGTAGCAAACTCTGTAAGCGTAAGCAAAGATGATAACTACGGCTTTAATGCAGCTACGGGCGAGTATGTGGATATGTTTAAAGCCGGTATCATCGACCCGGTCAAGGTTGAGCGCGTGGCTCTTCAAAACGCGGTCAGCGTGGCGAGCCTGCTCCTAACTACGGAAGCTACTATAAGCGAGCTTAAAGAGGATAAACCAATGCCTGCGATGCCTGATATGAGCGGCATGGGTGGCATGGGCGGAATGATGTAATATACCTTTATCTGCGGAAGGCTTCGGCTTTCCGCAGGTTTTATTTTAAACTTTCTTTGTAAT
>JBHRQF010000326.1:0-2034 GCA_042645325.1 Campylobacter sp.
AAAAGACACGATGGGCGAGGTAAAGGTTCCGAACGAGAAATATTGGGGAGCGCAAACGCAGCGTAGCCGCGAAAATTTCGAGATCGGAGTAGGGCTGGAGACGATGCCAAGGGAGGTCATAGAGGGCTTTGCCTATCTAAAAAAGGCGTGCGCGCTGGTTAATCGCAAGCTGGGCCGCCTAGATGAGCCTCGCACCGAGGCGATCGCGCAGGCGTGCGATGAAATTTTAAACGGCAAACTGGACGGAAATTTCCCTCTAGTCGTGTGGCAGACGGGTTCGGGCACGCAGTCGAATATGAATTTAAACGAGGTTATTTCAAACCGCGCGATGGAGATTTTAGGGCTAAATTTCCGCGATAAGGCGGCGCTGGACGCGAGAGACGCAAAATTCGTACACCCAAACGATCACGTAAATAAAGGCCAGAGCTCAAACGACACCTATCCTACGGCGATGCGAATAGCCTTTGTGCTAGAGCTGCAAAAAAAGCTACTGCCGGCGATAGAAAAACTTGAAGCGACGCTGAATAAAAAGACCGCTGAGTTTGCGGGGATCGTAAAGATCGGCCGCACTCACCTGCAAGACGCCACGCCGCTCACGCTCGGACAGGAATTTAGCGGCTACGCGCATATGCTAAAGGCGAGCAAGGCGCAGATCCTAGCTACTATGCCGTTTTTGCAGGAGCTTGCTATCGGCGGCACTGCGGTAGGCACGGGGCTAAACTCGCACCCGAAATTTAGCCAGATGGTAAGCGACGAGCTAAACGCGCTAACGGGCACGGCGTTTAAATTTAAATCCCATCCGAATAAATTTCACGGCCTAACCAGCCATGATGCCGAGGTGTTTTTAAGCGGCGCGCTAAACGGCCTGGCGGCAAATTTGATGAAGATCGCAAACGACGTGCGCTGGCTAGCAAGCGGGCCAAGATGCGGCATCGGCGAGATAAATATCCCCGAAAACGAGCCGGGAAGCTCGATAATGCCGGGTAAGGTAAATCCGACGCAGTGCGAAGCCGTCACGATGGTCGCCGCGCAAGTAATGGGCAACCACGTCGCGATCTCCGTCGCCGCAAGCCAGGGCAACTTCGAGCTAAACGTCTTTAAGCCGGTGCTTACGTACAACCTCATCCAAAGCATCCGCCTGCTAAGCGACGCGATGAACAGCTTTGAGAAACACTGCGCTTGCGGTATCACGGCAAACGCCGCGAAAATCGACAAGCTGCTGCACGAAAGCCTGATGCTAGTAACCGCGCTAAACCCGCACATAGGCTACGCAAATGCCGCCAAGATCGCCAAAACCGCGCATCATAACGGCACGACGCTACGCGAAGAAGCGATAAAATCAGGCATACTAACCGCCGAGGAATTTGACGCGTGGGTAGTGCCTGAGGATATGACCTCGCCGAAGGAGTAAATTTGGCGCTTTGCTTTTGAGCTCGGCGGGATTTGGGCGATTTTGCCGAGCCTTCTTTAAAATCCATAAATTTGAGAGCGAAATTTACGGTTGCGCCTTAAATTTTACTCAAATTTGCCGATATACTTTTAAATTTAAAGGTGCGGCGATGGATGTAAAACTAAACATAAATTTAAACTCAAATTTGATGAGCGTCGGCAAAAGCTCTGCAGCGACTAGCGCAGTAAATTTAAACGCGGGCGCGCTAAATTTAAAAAGCGGCGATAGGGGCGATATTTTTAGCGATGCGTCAAATTCTCTCAGCGACGCAAACGAGGGCGAAAGCAGCGCAGATATCCTAAAAAAACAGCTAGAAAAACTACAAAAACGGCTAAAAGAGCTTGAAGCCGCGATAAAGCGAGTAAAAGCGAGCAAAAATCCATACGCAAAGGATATGGCGGCATCGCTTGAAACGCAAAAGGGAGCGGTGTTTGCGCAGATAATGCAAATAAGCGCGCGAATTTTAGAAATGCAAGGCGGCCAGAGTAAAATTTGACGCCGTAAATTTGCATTTCAAATTTTAAAGCCTTGAAACCAATTAAGAAATAGGGCGATTTTGGTTTTAAAATATCAAAATGTAAAAA
>JBHRQF010000327.1:0-2029 GCA_042645325.1 Campylobacter sp.
CATCAAAGCCACGCGTGCATGTATAAACGCGATCCTGGACGGCAGTATCAAAAAGTGCAAATTTGAAAATTTCGAGAAATTTAACCTAGCGATCCCAAAAGAGCTCGCAGGCGTCGAGACGAAGCTGCTAAATCCGATCAATACGTGGACGCACCCGGCGGAATATAAAATCACGCGCGATAAGCTCGCAAAGATGTTTGAAGAGAATTTTAAACGCTACGAGGACGTAAAAGAGGGGGTCGAGTTTGCCAAAGCGGGCCCTGCGGCTTAGGCTCCTGGGCCTTGGGGCGATCTGCGCGCTTTTTGCCGCATGCGAAAACGCCCCCTCAAATTTAAAACAGCCGCTCGTTGCGATGAGCGGCTTTTCCTTTTACGACGATCCGCTAAGATACATCAACAATGTGCGCGCAAAATCGGGGCTAAATCAGCTTGCGCAGAATGAAATTTTAAATATCTCTGCGCTTAATCACGCAAAATATGTCGTCGCAAACGAGGCGATGTCGCACGACGAGAGCCCGGGCAAGCCGAATTTCACGGGCGAGAATCCGTCAAAGCGCGCTTTTTACGCAGGCTATAATGCCGTCGTGAGTGAAAATTTATCCTATAACTCAAGCGATCTAAAAAGCGCGATTGACGGGCTTTTAAGCGCGATTTACCATAGATTTGCCTTTTTGGATTTTGCCTCGGATGAGATCGGCATCGGCTATTTTGAGCACGGCAAAAAAAGTAGCTACGTTTTTGAGATGGGAAATTCGCGCCTCAACGCCTTTTGCTCGCGAAATTTAAACGACGAAGGAAGCGGCAAATTTCTACTGGGGATGTGTAAAAACGAAACGCTACGCATGAGGGAAGATAAGTTCAAAAGCGCCACCGCGCTAAACTCGCGCCCTTACGTATATTATCCGAACGACGAGCCCGCGCTTGCGTTTTTCAGTAATGAAATTCCAGATCCCATGCCCGAGTGCAAAATCACCGCAAATCCCGTAAGCGTGGAATTTAATGCCGAGGGGCCGCCCGTAACGATGAAAAGTTTTAAAATTTACGAAGGCGGCAGGGAGCTTCAAAACGTTAAAATTTTAGACAAAAACTCCGATCCTAACGCCATTTTAAGCGATAGGCAGTTTGTGCTTTTCAGCAGAGAGGTTTTTAAATTTGACGCCAAATACGGCGCGGAGTTTAATTACGAGCAGGGCGGGAAGCAAAAAACGCTGCGGTGGGAGTTTATCACGCAAGCGCCTAAATTTAGATACTTCGTCGTACAAGGCGGAGAAAATCTGAGCGTGAAAAACGGCGCGTTTTACGATATATTCGTAGCTCCGAAAGACTGCAACGATTTGATGAAAAGCTACAAAACCAGCTACTCTTTTATGGATAAGCCAGAAATTTCAAGCCCCGCGGCAAATATGCTGCGCGTAAAACTAAACGGTGCAAAGGGCGCGAAGCTTGAAATTTCGACAGACAACGGTGCGATAATAAATCTGTATTTAAGCGACGGCTCCAAAAGCTACGGCGGCATGGGTAAAATTTACGCCGCAATCGTGGCGGTTTTGGCGGCGATCATTTTGTTTTATCTTTTGGCAAGAAGAAGAGGGCGATAGGCACGGCCTATTCGCGACCTCTATTTTTGTCTGCGCGCACAGGGGCGCATAATGCCTGTTTAGCGTGAGATTTAATGCAGAGCTCGGCTTTTAAATTTCATCCCCGTTTTCTCATCCGCAAGCTTTAAAATTTTAGCCTGTACCGCCTCAGGAGCGTAGATATCCATCCACTCTATCCCGCCCCCAGCACTAAAAAGCACGGCGATCCGCCCTTTGCTCATCGAGCGTTTGGCAAGTTTGGTTGCCGAGGGGCTGTTGCCCATATTTGGCGTCTCGTCTATGCTTATCTCGGCGCATCGGCGCAAAATAGGTGCCAAATCAAACTCTCCCTCGAGTAAAATAATAACAGAGCCGCGCCTAAAGCTGCAAGCGTTCCAAAAGATCTCGGCGCCGTTTACGCATTCTCGCGAGAGATCGAGGCGAAATTTGCC
>JBHRQF010000328.1:0-2021 GCA_042645325.1 Campylobacter sp.
CATTTTACATCAAATTCGATAAAAACCGGATATTTAGGTTTTGGCCGTAAAACCGGCGATTTAGATGGTGCTTGGGTTTTATTTTTGTAGATTAGGCGTGCGAAGTCAAATTTGGCAACCTAGCCGCTTAGCTGCACGCTTTCTTCTATCTTCATTAGTCCCGTAAATACGCGCTCTACGGCCTCTTTTTGCTCGCTAGAGATTTCAATCTTTTTCTCGTTTAAAAGCAAATTTACGAGTTGCTCGTTTTGCAGCGTCTGGACGTCATATTTTCTCGCGTTTGCGGCGATTTTTGCCGCGAGAGGATTTTTTGATTTAAAATTTTCGTATGGCATTTTTCTCGTTTTTTTAGTGGATTTTGGGATTATTATAAAAAATTTGCAGTAAATTTTAGCTCAAATTTAACCTCGGCACGCGCCTTGCAAGGCGCAAAACGCGCAACCGAGTTAAATTTAGTACGCTAGCCGCCTAACGTTTTAAAATTTTAGCGTTTTCGCAGCCGACCTCTAGCCCCATCTTGCACGCTTTTTCGTAAAATTTAACCGCGGCTTTGACGTCCGCGTTTACGCCCATGCCGCGCTCGCTCATAAAACCCGCCTCGTTGCAGCCTTTAGCTAGGCCCAGCTCGCATGAGTTTTTATAGAGCTCGTATGCCCGAGCTTCGTCTTTTGCTATGCCAGCACCCGTCTGACACGCGTACGCTAGCGCGTAGCAGCCCAGCTTATCGCGCATTTTGCATGCTCGCTCGTAAAATTTAGCCGCCGTACTAGGCTGCTTTGCCGCGACCTTTCCGCTAGCGATCATAGCGCCGATATCGTAGCAAGCACGCGCGTGTCCGCCTTCGCACGCTAGATTAAACAGTCTTGCCGCCTCGCTAAAATCCGAAACTCGGTACATCGCTAACGCGTCTTCAAACTGCTTATTTGCCGAATTTGCAGGCGCGCTCGAAGGCACGCTAGTCATCTCGTTTGAGGATCTTGTTTGCGCCGCAAAGAGCGCGCTCGCCGCAAAAATCAAACAAAGTAAAATTTTTCTCATACTGACTCCTTTTTATGAGGTATCAGTTTAAATTTTAGCCCTTTTTGATAAACGTAACCGAAATTTTAACTAAACTCGCCTGGCTGCGTGCTCGTCTACGCCCAATTTAGGCCATATACGGCTATTTCGGCGAGATTTTATTCATCGCAAAACCGCAAAATCGCCCCGTGACGCCATCTCTACGGTAGGAAAACAGCTCCCCCGTCTCAAACGTACAGCGCGGATCAAACTCGACTCGCTCAACGCCAAGCGCGGTAAATTCGTCCCGCAAGGCTGCCCCCATGTCAAATTTACCCTCTTTTTTGTAGCGGTTAAACTCGCCCAGATCTAGCTCGCCTACCTCGTAGTTTCGCGCCTTGATATTTGCGCCCACGAACACGCGCAAATCGCCCGCCTCGCAGCCAAACTCGCTCGCCATCAAATTTACCGCGTTTGTGCAAATTTTACCCGTTACGCCCGCCCTGCCCGCATGCACGGCGGCAACTACGCCCCGCCTCTCGTCCGCGATCAAAATGGGCGAGCAGTCGGCGACCAAAACGCAAAGCGTAACGCCTCTAAGCGCCGTTACCACGCCGTCGCAAGGCGGTAGCTCATCCTTTAAATCCCTCAAAATTTCCACGCGATTTGAGTGAATTTGACACATAAATTTTAGATTAAAAGGGGCGATACCAAGCGCAGAGGCTAAAATTTCGCGATTTTTCGCAACATTTGCGGGCAGGTCGCCGACGTGATCACCTAAATTTAGCCCCTCGTATGTGCCATCACTTACTCCGCCAAACCGCATCGTAAAGCCGAGCTTTAAGTGCTCGCTTTCAAAAACTATGTCTAAAATTTCCCGCTTCATTTTTTCCTTTTCCCTCGCCGTCCGCTCCGCAAAGAGCGCGGTTTTGCAGGCTAAATTTATGAGCTATAAATTTTACTTCGCAAAAGCCTAATAAAGGCTCGCGATATGCTGCGACTCGTCCCAGCTGATCTCGCTTTTG
>JBHRQF010000329.1:0-2018 GCA_042645325.1 Campylobacter sp.
ACACAAAAGTCGGCACCGGCACCGGCTCGCCAGCAGCATACGAGTGCATACCGCTTAGGTAGAAGTTTACGCCAAAATAGGTCATTATGATCGACCAATAAGCAAACATCGAAGTCACGGCAAATACGTACTGGCTGTTTAGTTTAGGGATAAATCTGATGTGTAAAACCGCCGCATAAACTAAAATAGAAACCAGCGCCCACGTCTCCTTGCTATCCCAGCCCCAGTAGCGACCCCAACTCTCGTTCGCCCAAACGCCGCCCAGGAAGTTTCCCATCGTAAGCAGACTAAGACCCAGTATCATCGCCATCTCGTTTATACGCGTGGCCTCTAGGATATTTCGCGAAATTTCCTTATGCTCTTTGCCGCCTTGCAGGGCAAAAAGTGCGAGTGTAAACATACCCAGTAGTGAGCAAAGTCCCAAAAATCCGTAACTAGCGGTGATGACTGAAACGTGGATCGTTAGCCAGTAGCTCTGAAGCACAGGCACTAGAGTGGTGATCTGCGGATCCATCCAGCTAAGGTGCGCGACAAATAGCGTAATGCCCGCTAAAATCGAGGTTAGAGCCATAGCTATCGGGCTTTGGCGAGAGAACACGAGACCTGACAAGCTAAGCGCCCAAGCGATATAGATCATCGACTCGTAGGCATTGCTCCACGGCGCGTGCTCGGCGATATACCAGCGTATGCCGATGCCGAAAGTATGCAGCAAAAACGCTAAGATATTTACGCCGTAAACGATACCAAATAGCCATTTGATGTTTAGTTTAGGCTTTGCCATCTTAGCAAACACGAAGCATAAAAGCCCAAATCCTGCCAAAAGATATATCGGCGTTAGCGACTCGAAAATTTTATACTCGTTAAAAAACAGCTCCATCTCGATGCGTTTTTCGCCCGGGATGACCGCTTTGCCGTGTTCTTGCTGATAGGTTTTGATCTCGGCTAGAGCTTGATTTGCACGGCGCCAGTTGTTGTTTTCGGTGGCTTCGGCAACGCTAGTGAAGTAGCTTCTTAGCATCCTGCCGATCGGCTCGCTCTCGTTTTTAGGCAGATACATCATAGCTGAGGCTATACCGTACCATTTGTTATTCGGGTCGTCCATCTTTGGAAACATAGTAAAGACTTCGCCTATAAACACCATATAAAGGATGTTTAGGCGCTCATCCACTTTTTGCAAGTCTTTATCGAACGTACCTCGCTCGCCTGGCGTTTTGCGGTTTGCGGCTTCGGCAAATTTGTTGAGTTTGTAGGTGATTTTACCGTCTTTGTCGCTTTCAAAAAAGTCGTTGTAGCTCGCGTATTTGGCCTTTTCATCTATGCCGATTAGTTTTTTTAGCTCTTTATTTCCGACATAGATTATCGGCATGTCGCGCCAGTACGGAGCGTTTATCATCATAGAAAGTATGGCTTGGTTTGCATTTAGGCCGTCTAGCGTATCGCTGCGGTGGATCTTGTTTAAAATTTCCCTTGCAACGGTGTCAAAAGGCTTCATCCTACCGTCGGCGCTTTGGATGATTAGCGTAGAAAGCTCTTTGGCGTGGTTTGCATCGATGTTTCTAGCGTTATCGGCTGCGTAGGTTTTGCTTGGGGTAAATGCCGCAAAGCAGGCGATTAGCGCGAAGCTCGCGACTTTTTTAACGGCATCCTCGTTTATCATTTTAGCTAGTTTTCTAAAGCGCGAGCGAGGATTTACGACGTTGAAAAATAGTCCCAGTCCTAGCAAAAAGTAGCCGACATAGGTCGGAATCTTGCCCGGGTCGCGGTTTACCGATAGTACGGTGCCAAGCTCGTCTTGGTCGTAGCTGCTTTGGAAAAATCTATATCCGTCGTGATCTAGTACGTGGTTCATATAAATTTTATACGGGTAGTTTCCGCTCCTAGAGTCCTCGACGATGACATCGCTAGAGTAGCTCATCGGCGAATTTGATCCAGGATAGCGCTTAAGCTCGAAGTCCTCAAGTTTTAAAGAAAATGGAAGCTCGACCATCTTTGAGCCCCAGTAAACATTAAAAAGTACG
>JBHRQF010000330.1:0-1991 GCA_042645325.1 Campylobacter sp.
GGTTTCGCGAGTTTTAGGGCTTGTGCGCGACTTGCTCACGGCTTCTACTTTAGGTGCGGGCATTTACAGCGATATATTTTTCATCGCGTTTAAGATACCAAATTTACTGCGCCGCATCTTTGGCGAGGGGGCTTTTGCCAATGCTTTTTTACCAAATTTTACGAAATCAAACAAAAAATCGCTCTTTAGCGCCGAGATTTTTCTTAAATTTCTAGCCTTTATCGGCGTTCTCACTATTTTAGTAAATTTATTCGCTCCGTTTTTTACCGCCGTTATCGCCACGGGCCTAGCGCCCAGCGACATAAACGAAGCCGTCCCGCTCGTAAAAATCAACTTCTACTACCTGGCGCTCATCTTTGCCGTTACTTTTTTAGCCTCGCTTTTGCAGTATCGCGGACACTTTGCGACGACGGCGTTTTCGACCGCGCTGCTAAATTTAGCTATGATCGGCTCTTTGATTTTAGCTCGCGGACAGGAGCCTAAAGTCGTGGCTTATTATCTGAGTTTTGGCGTCGTAGTAGGCGGCGTTTTGCAGTTTATCGCGCACCTTATCGCACTTAAATTTAATGGCATCTCAAAGCTCTTTTTCGGCGGCTTAGTTAAATTTGCTCGCGGCAAAAGAGCCGATACAAAGGGCTTCTTTAGCAACTTTTTCCACGGTCTAGTCGGATCGTCCGCGATGCAGCTAAGCTCGTTTATGGATACGTGGCTGGCGTCGTTTTTGGCGGCCGGATCGATCAGCTATCTTTTCTATGCCAACCGCATTTTTCAGCTGCCTTTAGCGATATTTGCGATCGCGCTTTCGACGGCGCTTTTTCCTAAAATCACGCGCCAGATCAAGGCCGGCAACGAAGCCGAAGCTCTAAAATGGATGCGGAAAAGCTTTGAAATTTTATATTTTCTGCTCTTTGCGGCGGCTATCGGTGGTATCGTTTTGGCCCAGCCTATCATCAAACTGCTTTTTGAGCGCGGAAGCTTTACGCAGGCCGATACGGCGGCGACCGCGAGCGTTTTGGCGGCATATATGATCGGACTTTTGCCGTTTGGGCTTGCTAAACTTTTTTCGCTTTGGCTTTATGCGCATTTGCAGCAAAAGCTAGCCTCTAAAATCGCCGTTATAACGCTCGTTTTCAACCTCGTTTTGGCAGTTGCGCTGATGCAAATTTACGGCGCGTTCGGACTAGCGCTTGCTAGCTCGCTGGGCGGGTTTTTGGCGCTAGCTTTAAACGTTAAATTTTTTGGGATAAGAAAATTTTTAGCTATAATTGAGCCTAAAAAAATAACGCTTTTAAGCGCGGTTTTGGTTTTAGAAGCAGTGATTTTGATATTTTTAAGGAAATTTTTAGATGCAAATTTTTGATAGCGTAAAGAGAAAAAAAGTAGAATTTGAGCCTGTAAAAAGCGACTTTGTCCGTATTTACGTTTGCGGTCCGACGGTTTATGACGATGCGCACTTAGGACACGCTAAAAGCGCGATTAGCTTTGATCTGCTTAGGCGCACGCTAAGCGAGCTTGGCTACAAGGTCAAATTCGTGCGAAACTACACCGATATAGACGATAAAATTTTAAAGAAAATGGCGGAAAGCGGCGAGAGTCTGGAGGCAATCACGGATAGATATATCGCAAGCTACGAGCGCGATATGAGCGCGCTTAACGTGCTTGAGCCAGACGTCAAGCCAAAAGCGACGCAGACGCTAAAAGAGATGATAGAGTACATCGAAATTTTGCTAAAAAACGGCTTTGCTTATGGGATCGCGGGCGACGGCATATACTTTGACACCGCAAAAGACGCGCAGTATCTGAGCCTGAGCGGTAAATTTGACACCGAGGCAAATGTCGCTCGCGTGGCTAGTAGCGACGAAAAAAAGGACGAAAAAGACTTCGTGCTGTGGAAATTTGACGAGAAATGGTACGAAAGCCCGTTTGGCCGCGGTCGCCCAGGCTGGCACACCGAGTGCGTCGCGATGATAAAAAAGCACCTATCTAGCGGG
>JBHRQF010000331.1:0-1990 GCA_042645325.1 Campylobacter sp.
ATTTGGATCCTGGTTGCTTCATTTGCCGCTGTTTCAGGATTATTTGTACTTCCTACGTATCCTACGACTTTGGGCGCTATCGCTATGGACGATACGGGAACGACTAGAGTTGGTAAATTTGTATTTAACCACTCATTCTTCGTGCCTGGCACCATCATGGTTGCTCTTTCGGTTGTGCTAGCATTCCTCATCGCTCCTGTTCTTCTCTAAGAATTTTGAGCTAAATTTAGCCGAGACTTCACTCTCGGCTTTTTTAAATTTAAGGACTTTTTCATGAAACGAATCGGAATTTTAGGTGGCATGGGGCCGCTAGCTACGATAGATCTATATGCTAAGATCGTAGAACTCACAAACGCCGCAAAAGATCAGGGCAACATCCCTATAGTCATTGACAACTATCCTCAGATCCCGGACCGCACGGCGTATATCTTGCATGGAGGCGAGGATCCGTTTCCTTTTATGAAAGAGTCTGCAACTAGGCTTAAAAACGCGGGCTGCGAGGCTATCTGTATAGCTTGCAATACGGCTCACTTTTTTGCCAAGCGCCTAACGGATGAGTGCGGCGTAAATATCCTGCACATCGCTAAAATCGCGACCGCGTCGATAAAGTCAAATTTCCCGCACGCTAAAAAGATCGCCGTCATCGCCACTACAGGCACGACCGTGGCTAAAATTTACGAAAACGAGCTGATCGCCGCAGGCCTAGAGTGTGTGAAAATCCCGGAAAATTTGATGAGTAACATTATGGACTGCATTTACAAGGGCGCAAAAGCAAACAAGCTAAAAGAGTACGTTGAGCTCTTTAACGACACGATCGCGGCTATCGAGGCTGATGCATATATCGCGGCTTGCACGGAGATACCGCTATTTTTACCGTACGCGACTAAAAAAGATAAATTCGTAGACGCTACCCTCGAGCTTGCTAAAGCAGCTGTCAAATTCGGCCTAGAAAAATAACCAAATTTGCGTCTAAACGGCGCAAATTTACCCCCTCTTAAAACAAATTTTTATAAAATCCAAGCTAAATTTAAAGGATAAACGATGAAATTTGGCGAATTTAAAAATGCAAAAACTTTGAGCCTGGCAAGCTTGCTCTGCGAGCAAAATCCGCAGCTAGCGGAGCAGATAAAGCAAAATGAATTTTTATACATCTCCTGCTTTGAGGATAAAATTTTAGGCACTGAAAATCTCGTTCGCTGCGAGATCGGATCAGTCAGCTACGTGCTGGCTTTGCTTTGCAAATACTCGCTTGACGCGTCTAAATTTGACGAGCAAACGCACGAATATTTTGAGGGTCTTGACGAAGGATACCTAAGTGGCGAGTGCAACGTCGGCGAGGAGGAGTTTGAGCAGATCGCGGAGTTTTTAAGTGGGTGCGAAAATATCATGATCGATAGCTCCTTTTTAGCCCATGCGGACGCGAAAAATATATTTGAGTTTTTGCAAATACTCGGCAAAAATGTCGTTTTAGCTGACGGCGCGCAGGGCGAGTTTAAAACGGACGGCGAGCTAACGCCGCTAAAAGAGCCCGAGAGTTTTGACGGTAGCGTCGTGTTTTTTATGGATGAGACGGACGGGTCAAATTTGAGCGGCGAGGTAAAGGAGTTAATCGGCTCGGCGTCGTTTGCCGCGGCCGCAAAGGTAAAAGACGGCGATATGGTGAGCGTACAGGCTAAGGGTGCGCACATCGAGGCTAAATTTAAGTTAGAGCCGCAGATGAAAGGCACGGTCGCGCTTTGCAGGGCGAAATTTAGCGGATACGCCTTTAAGCTCGTTAAGATATCAAAAGAGGCGTAGCGGCAATCGGTCAAATTCGGTAGACGGATTTATATGCCGAGGCAACCGAATTTTATAAATTTAATCCCAAAGCCGGGCTTGCTACGTCAAATTTGACGTAGCGGGCGGAGCTTTTTGGCGTGAGGCGGGCAAATTTACCCGCAACCGCGCTACTTTAAAATCCAAATTTTCTCTCTATGCCAAAGTTAAATTT
>JBHRQF010000332.1:0-1989 GCA_042645325.1 Campylobacter sp.
GCCCTAATCTACGCATATGTATCGTAAATAAAAAGAAAATTTTAAACAATCTTTAGGTAAAATCGCTTCATTTTACGCGATTGTGACGCCACAAGATATCGGCGCGCAAAGCAAATAAAAAGGATAGAAAGTGGCTGATTTTTACGACGCAAAGCAAACGGAAGAGAAATTTTATAAAATTTGGGAAGAGCGCGGATATTTCGAGATAGACGCAAACAAAAACATCCGCAAAGACGGACGTAAATTTTGCATCATGATGCCGCCTCCAAACGTAACTGGCTCGCTTCACATCGGGCACGCGCTAACCTTTACCCTGCAAGACATAATGACGCGCTATAAAAGAATGGACGGCCACAAAACGCTGTGGCAGCCGGGCCTTGATCACGCCGGTATCGCCACGCAAAACGTCGTTGAAAAGCAGCTCCTAGCCCAAGGCATCAAAAAAGAAGAACTCGGACGTGAAAAATTCGTAGAAAAAGTCTAGGAATGGAAAGAAAAAAGCGGCGGCGTGATAGTGCATCAGATGCGAAAACTAGGCATCTCTCCGGCATGGTCGCGCCAAAGATTTACAATGGATGAAGGGCTCAGGATAGCCGTCAAAAAAGCTTTCGTAAATCTCTACGAAAAAGGCTTAATTGTGCGCGAAAACTACATGATAAACTGGTGTACGCACGACGGCGCGCTCAGCGACATCGAGGTCGAGCATAAGGAAAACAAAGGCAAGCTTTATCATTTGAGATATTATTTTGCCGATAAGCCAAGCGAATTTGTCGTTGTAGCAACCACCAGACCTGAAACCTACTTCGGCGATACAGCCGTAATGGTAAACCCGAACGACGAACGATATAAAAATTTGATCGGCAAAAAAGTAGTATTGCCGATAATCAGTCGCGAGATCGAGATCATAGCCGACGAGCACGTCGATATGGAGTTTGGAACGGGTCTTGTTAAAGTCACCCCGGCGCACGACACTAACGACTACGAGGTCGGCAAAAGGCACGATTTAGAGTTTATCACCGTTTTTGACGAAAAAGGTATCCTAAACGAGCAGTGCGCGCAGTTTAAGGGGCTAGAAAGACTTGAGGCCAGAGACGTCATCGTAGCAGAGCTAGAAAAGCTAGGAAACGTCGAGAAAATCGAAGACTACGAAAATCAGGTCGGCTACTGCTACCGCTGCAAAAACGTCGTCGAGCCATACATCTCAAAGCAGTGGTTCGTCAAAAAGCAGATCGCAGACGACGCGATCGCAAAGGTCGGCGAAGGCTTAGCCAAATTTTACCCAGCCCACTGGATAAACAGCTTTAACGCCTGGATGCGCGAGCTTCGCGACTGGTGTATCTCGCGCCAGCTATGGTGGGGACATCAGATCCCGGTATTTTACTGCGACAAATGCGGACACGAGTGGGCGGACGGAGGCGAACCGACGCAGTGCCCAAAGTGCAAAAGCGCAAATTTCCATCAAGACCCGGACGTCCTTGATACCTGGTTTAGCTCGGGGCTTTGGCCGTTTAGCACGCTTGGCTGGGGCAACGGCGAGGAGCTAAAAAATGAGAAATGGTTTGACGGCGATTTGGCCGAATTTTACCCGAACAACTTACTAATCACCGGCTTTGATATTTTGTTTTTCTGGGTAGCTAGGATGATGTTTCAGGGCGAAAACGCGCTTGGCAAGCTGCCGTTTGACGATATCTACCTGCACGCTCTGGTTAAAGACGAGCAAGGCAGAAAGATGAGCAAGAGCCTAGGCAACGTCATCGACCCGCTCGTTAGCATCGAGGAGTATAGTGCCGACGTCCTTCGCTTTACGCTTGCACTGCTAGCCGTGCAGGGGCGCGACATCAAGCTAAGCGACGAAAAGATGAAACTCGTGCGAAATTTCACGAACAAGCTTTACAACGCGAGCAAATATCTGCTGCTAAACGAGTCTAAATTTGCAAATTTAAGCGACGCCAAAATCGAAACAAAGCTTGGCAAATACATGTTAAGCCG
>JBHRQF010000333.1:0-1965 GCA_042645325.1 Campylobacter sp.
ATCACCGCACCTTGGTAGCGCTTAATAATAAAGTCTTTAACCTCGGGAGTTAGTATCGCTTTATCTAGAGCCTTGATTTTTGGATTATTTTCGTTGCCGGCCTTGGTCGCTACGTAGTTGGTGTACGGGCTATCTTTATCCTCGAGGATTATCGCGTCTTTGGTTGGTTTGAGGCCGACGTCCAGGGCGTAGTTTACGTTGATAAACGCTAGCGCGACGTCGTCGAGAGAGCGGGGCGTCTGCGCGGACTCCATCTCTTTAAATTTGAGATTTTTTGGATTTTCTATGATATCGAGCGGGGATTTGTATTCACCCTCTTTAGCCTTTACAATGCCGGCTTTCTCGAGCAAATTTATCGAGCGCGTCGAGTCTGCGGCGTTATTTGAGATAGCGATGATATCGCCGTCTTTTAGCTCGTCTAGGCTTTTTATCTTTTTAGAATACGCGCCCATAGGCTCGACGTGAACGCCCACGGTCGGCACGATGTGAGTGCCTTTGTCTTTGTTAAACGACTTCATATACGGCAGGCCTTGGAAGTAGTTGGCGTCGAGTTCGCCGTTTTCGACGGCGAGGTTTGGGATCACGTAGTCGTTAAAGATTTTAACTTCGAGCTTGTAGCCTTCTTTTTCTAGGATCGGCTTTACGACCTCTTCTAAAATCTCGGCGTGAGGTACGGGAGATGCGCCTACGGTGATGGTTTTGTCGTTAGCATACAGGCCGCTAGCTAAAAGCGCGCCAAGAAGTATTTTTGAAAATTGCATTATTATTCCTTTTTTATAAAAAACGGCGCTAAAAAGGTAAAAGCTTTTACGCCGTTTTATTTTAAGAGCGGTCTCTAAACTAAATTTGGATTCGTCGTTTCGTTAAATTTGCCCGCGCCGCCAAATTTGAGCGGGCGGGGCTAAATTTGATTAAAACGTTGGGATTATCGCGCCTTTATATTTCTCCTCGATAAATTTCTTTACCTCCGGGCTTGTGACGGCTTTGTCTAGAGCTTTGATTTTCGGGCTATTTTCGTTGCCGACTTTGACCACGACGTAGTTGGTGTACGGGCTATCTTTGCTCTCAAGCACGAGCGCGTCTTTGGTTGGGTTTAGGTTGGCGTTTAGAGCGTAGTTCGTGTTGATAACGGCGATGGCGACGTCATCTAGCGTACGAGGAACTTGAGCGGTCTCTATCTCTTCAAATTTTAGCTTTTTTGGGTTTTCCGTGATATCAAGCGGAGTTTTTAGAGGGTTGTCGTTTAGCTTGATAAGACCTGCGCTAGCTAGCACGTCAAGCGCGCGGCTCTCGTTTGTCGGATCGTTTGGTATAGCTACGGTGCTGCCGTCTTTTAGCTCTTTGATATCTTTTATCTTTTTAGAGTAAACACCCATAGGCTCGAGGTGAACGCCTACGGTTTTAACTAGATGAGTGCCTTTGTTTTTGTTAAATTCCTCAAGATACGGTAGGTGCTGGAAGTAGTTAGCGTCTAGATCGCCGTCTTCGGTGGCTAAATTTGGAGTAGAGTAGTCGTTAAATTCTTTGATCTCGAGAGTAAAGCCGTCTTTTGCAAGGATTGGTTTTACGACTTCTAAAATTTCAGCGTGCGGGACCGGAGTAGCGCCTACGACGATTTTCTCGGCTGCATTTGCTGCGACTGTTAGGCTTAGAGCGACTAGAGAGTATTTGAGTAGATTTTTCATTTTATATCCTTTTTAAAATTTGGCTAGCATTTAAAAAAGGATATGAGCGGAGGCTTAAATTTCTTTTTAAATGCTTAGCGAAACTAAGCGCTTAAAAAGAAATTTTGCGCTTAGCGTTAGTCTTTCGACGACTTAAGTTCAGTGAAGCGACGCATTTCGCACATATCTGATTTCATTTTCTATCCTTTCTTTGTAAAATTAATTTCGGGATTTTATGCAAAAAAAGTTTAAAAGAAAATAAAATCAGACGTAAAAAATCATTTCTTTGTGATCTTATAAA
>JBHRQF010000334.1:0-1963 GCA_042645325.1 Campylobacter sp.
GTAAAATAGAAATTTTAATCAAAATCTAAGGAGAGAAAATGCGTTCTATCACGAACAAGATCGCGCTAATGCTCATTGTCGCGCTGATCGTTTCGTTTGCTGCTATTTCGGCGGTTAGTTATTATACGGCTGAGAATAAGGTCGTTCAGCTCGTTAGCCAAAATCAGGCTCAAATTTTAAAAGACGTCGATACGGTCGCTAATTCGTTTTTTGAAGATTATTTGGCTATGGTCAAAAAAATAGCTGCAAATATCGAGAAAATTTCAGATGACGGCGATGATATAATGCGTCATTTGGTGTTAGAAAAAGAGCTTGCAAATTCACTGGTTACCTATGTTTACTATGGACGCGAGGATGGTTATTTTTTCCAATCGGACGGTAAAAGAACGACTTTGGCCGATAACTATGATCCGCGAACTAGAGGTTGGTACGGAGCGGCTAAAAATGAAAATAAAGCTATTTATATGCAGCCTCGCTTAACTTCGACTAACGATTTGGTCGTAACTTTCGTAGCACCTGCGGTAAAAAACGGTAAATTTGTCGGTATAGTAGGTATAGATATCGATATAAAAACTCTAAGCAAAAAAATCCTCGATATGGGCAAGACCGAATACGGCTATGTTTATCTAATGAATCAAGACGGCGTTATGCTAATGCACTCCAATCCCGATAATGTCGGTAAATCAGTCGACTCTACTACATATCTCTCCAAGCAATATGCAGAAAAGAAATTTGATAAAAACGGACTTATTCCTTATACTAACTATAAGGGCGAGAATGTAACGGCTAAACTTTTGCCTATCAACGATAAAGGCTGGTTGGCGGTCGCAGCGATCGGAGCGGATACTTTTTCTAGCAATACCCTTCCTCTACTTAGGGCTCAGCTTGCGCTAGCGGCGTTATTTATAGTCGCTCTTTCGATTTTTGTCTACGTACTACTTAAAAAATCTCTCAGTCCGATAAAAACTATCCAAGAAAAGCTTGAGGATACGTTTAAATTCGTCACACATGAGGTATCTAAGGCTCCTGAAAAGTTAGCCGTAAATACGCAGGATGAATTCGGCGTTATGAGTAGGGCTATCAACGAAAATATAGATAAAGTAGTCTACGGCATCAAAAAAGATAGCGCTCTGATCGAGGAGATGAACGGCATCGCAAATCTCATGATAAAAGGCCATATGGGCGCGACTATAAAGGCGGATCCGAACAATCCGGCTCTCGTGCAACTAAAAGATTTGCTAAATAAATTCTTTAGCTCAATATCTTCAAATTTAAAAGATATCGCGCGAGTGCTAAACTCATATAACAAAAACGATTATACCGCTAAAATCGAGCTCAAAGATGAGCTAGAAAGCGATCTAAAAGATATGATCATGGGTATAGAGAGCGCTGGCGTGGCTGTTAGCAATATGCTAAAAGAAAATCTAAACGAGGCCGAAAGCCTAGAAGCAAAAGCTAAAATCTTAGCCGAATCTATGAAAAATCTAACCGACGGCGCTCATAGGCAAGCAGACTCCATCCAAGAAAGCGCCGCCGCAATCGAGCAGATGAGCAGCTCGATGAACGCCATCAGCCAAAAGGCGCAGGATGTAACTCGACAAAGCGAGGAGATCAAAAACATCATCGTGATCATCCGCGACATCGCCGATCAGACAAACTTGCTAGCGCTTAACGCTGCCATCGAAGCAGCGCGAGCAGGCGAACACGGGCGTGGTTTTGCCGTCGTGGCCGATGAGGTAAGAAAACTAGCCGAGCGAACTCAAAAATCTCTAAGCGAAATCGAAGCTAACGCAAACGTGCTAGCTCAAAGCATCAACGAGATGAGCGAGAGTATAAAGGAGCAAAGCGACGGCATAAATATGATAAATCAGTCAGTCACGCAAATCGACTCCATCACTCACCAAAATATCTCGATCGTAAATACCACAAACGAGGTTACGGCTGAGATAGACGATATGGCTAA
>JBHRQF010000335.1:0-1953 GCA_042645325.1 Campylobacter sp.
AAGGCAGTCAAGTCCCTTGACGAAAAAGTAATTGTGGATGGCGCGCGTGGCCTCCCGCTTCGCCGTGTCTTTACCCTTGCTGTACGCCCGCTTCGTAGACTTGCTTGCCAACAGGCTCCATGATAAAAAACGTAAGCACCATCGCAAGACTAATGAGCACCGTAGACGGCGGCATCTGCTGCGTACCCATCGCCTGGCGTAAAAACGAAAAAACGATAATGAGCCGCAAAAAGCTCGTCATCATAAATACGAGAGAAGGAGCAATCGTAAGGACTGTGAGGACGAGTAGGACGTTTAGTGAGCTAACTAGCTGGGTGGGCGTAGTAGGCGCGCTTAGGCTGAGATTTACGGTCGGGATCGTGACGTTATCCTCGCCGATCGCGACCGCCGCAAAGATAAAAAACAGCAAAAACGTCAGTTTTTTCAAATTTACTCCTGCGCGTCCAGTATGCTTTTTTGCGTTTTGGCTTTATCGTCTAAATTTAACGAAACGAAGTGGATCTCGACCCTGCGGTTTTTCTCCCTGCCCTGCTCGGTAAAATTCGTCGCAAACGGCTCAAATTCGGCCTTTGCGGACGCTGTTAGCTTTTTTGGATCGACGCCGTCTTTGATTAGCTCGCTAACTACGCTGATAGCTCGCGCCGATGATAGCTGCCAGTTGTCTCTAAACTCAGTAGACGCGGGCTGCTCGCTGTCGGTGTGCCCGATCACGTTTGCTACGACGTCTGGCGGTAGCTTTGCTATCACCATCGCGATACGTTTTAAAAACAGCAGCGCATCGTCATTTTGCAGCTGGGCGCTATCTTTTGCAAAGAGTAAATTTGCCGGCAACCTAATCACGAAGCCGCTCTCGCTCTCCTCAAACGTAACCTCGGGCGAGCCGCTAGCATGCAAAAGCTCGTTGATAGAGCGCAGGGTTTGTTCGAAATTTGATTTCACGCCAGTGCGCTCTTTGTTTGAGGTGGCGTGGTCGTCTTGGTTTTGTTCGGCGCTGACGTCCGGTTTCGTGCCGCCCTCAAGCACGCCCAAAGCCCCGCTTAGCGAGCCGATCGCTGCTTCTAGCTTTTTCGCGTCCATCGTACTCATAGAAAGAAGCAGTACGAAAAAGCAAAGCAACAGCGACATCAAGTCGCCAAACGCCGCGAGCCACTCGGGTAAGCATTTGGGGCAGTCGCCCGGATCGATTAACTTTTTAGCCATTTTTTCTACTTATCAAACTGACTGACGCGGTCTTTAGGCGGTAAAAACGATAGTAGCTTCATCTCGAGCGTCCTAGGGTTGTCGCCGGCTTGGATCGCCATTATACCCTCTAGCATCAGCACCTTTGCCGTGCCTTCGTCCTTGTCGCGGATACTTAGGATGTTTGCCACGGGCGAGCCCAGAATATTTCCTATCATCGCGCCGTAAAGCGTCGTAATGAGCGCAACCGCCATAGATGGACCGATAGCCGAGGGATCTGACATGTTCATGAGCATCGCGACCAGACCGATGAGCGTACCGATCATGCCCATCGAGCCCGCAAAGCCCGCGATTTGTTCGAAAATTTTGATATTATCGCCGTGTCTAGAGCTAGACTGCTCCATATCTATCTCAAGCAGCGTCCTGATGGCGTCCGGTTCGTTGCCATCAACCGCCATAGATAGGCCTTTTTTTAGAAACGGATCAGTTTCGTTATTTGCATCGCTTTCAAGCGCCAAGATACCGTCGCGGCGAGCTTTCGTGGAGTACTCGACCATTTTTTTTACGATTTCTGGGAGATTGTAGGTTTTTGGTTTTACCGCGATGCCGTAAAACGTGCCTAGCTTTTTTATCTGCTCCATCTTAAAGCCGATCATCAGCGCGCAAATCGTACCGCCAAAAACAATCAAAACAGAGGGAATATCGATGTAAGCTCCGATTCCGACGCCCATCTGCATGGAACCTAGCAAAAGAACCATAATAACTATCCAACCG
>JBHRQF010000336.1:0-1938 GCA_042645325.1 Campylobacter sp.
ATTTAAAACTTAGTGCAAGTTCTAAAGCAAATTTCATGCACTCTACCGCTAGCCTACATCTGTGCCGATCTAAAGCTCTTAAATAGCAACCAAGGGCAATTCAATGTACCGCTAAAAACCTCGCTAAACACGGCGAAAGATTAGGGGAGTTGAAGTGAAATAGGCAAATTTGAACGTTTAGCTGGAATTAAATTTGGCGGCTAAGCTTATGGGCGCAACGACGATAAATTTAGGTAAATTTTCTCCTCGGTAAAGATGGTTGCAGGCGGCAGGATGTGAGACTACGGTGTTTTGGCGCACTAGGTTTAAATTTGCCCCGCTTTTATTTGGCGTAATTTTTTAATTAGCCTTGTTATTTACGGCTTGGTAAAATTCAGCGCAAAAATCCCTGCTTGCGCAAAAATTTTTCTAAGCTCACGGTAAATTCTGTGTAGCCCGCGCCGTTTGGATGGATCTGATCGAACATCATGCGGCTTTGTTTCATCACGCCGCCCCACGCGCCGGAGAGCAAAGGCACGCCGTATTCCTTCGCCAGCTCCTCATGCAGCTCGTGATCGCTAAATACCCCAAGAGCCGCGCCCAAAGTTGGCTTTGGGATGCCGATGAGCACCGCGCGGCTGGCGCTCTCTTTTACCGTGCGCAAGATGGCGGCGATGTTGGCTCTCGTCGCACTAGCGGGCTGTCTACGCAAAAAGTCATTACCGCCGATGCTGACTATCACGAGTGCCGGCTTATATTCTCGCAAAAGCGCTGGCAAACGCGCCAAAGCCTGAGCGCTAGTATCGCCCGAAACTCCCGCGTTTATCACTCGCCAGCCACTCAAGAGCCCTAAAAGCGCCGGCCACGCGCTCTGCTCGCTAGTACCCACTCCCTGCGTGATCGAGTCGCCCAGAGCCACTACGACGCTGCCAGCCGGTAGCGGGCGTTCTTTGCCCTTGCCGCCGCAAGCCACGATAGATAGCGCAACCAGCGCGGCAAGCAGTATCGCGTAAAATTTTCTCATAAAAGCTCCGTTAAATGCCTATTTTGATTTATAAAATAAAAACCGTGCCGCGATAAATTTAATCGTCGCACGGGGAAACTCGCTCAAATTTATAAATTTGCGTAAATTTAAGATGCAAGCCGTCGCGTGCGAAAATTTACGTTAAATTTTAAAATTTAGCGCAAATTCTAAGCAAATTTCGTGCGCTTTGCCGCAGCGTTTGCCACCCGCTTGCAATACGCCTAAAGCCATTAAAATTTAGCTACCGAGGGCAAAATTTAAAAACCAAAGCTACCCAAATTTAGCTACTTTATAAACCCGACCTGCGGTAAGATTTCAGCCAAAGCTGCGTCCTTTTTCTCGTTAAATTTGACCTTGTTCTGCTCAAAAAGATTATTTCCGTGCGCGTCGATCGAGACGATGAGTGGGCCAAACTCCTTCACGCGGCACTTCCACAAGGTCTCAGGCATCCCAAGCTCCGTCCAGTCCGCGCTCTCGATCTGCTCGACCTGCGTCGCGGCCACCACCGCGCAGCCCGCGGGAAATACGCAGTGTATCGCGCCAAACTGCTTGCAGCCGCTCATCGTGCCCTCGCCCATGCCGCCTTTGCCCACGATCAGGCGCACGCCCGTTTTGGCGATAAATTCGCGCTCAAATTTCTCCATTCGCATACTAGTCGTCGGCCCCACGGAGACCATCTCAAAGCTTTTTTCGCCTATTTTTCTGATGATCGGTCCAGCGTGCAGGATCGCGCCGCCTCTGATGTCTAGCGGTAGGTCGCGACACTCCTCTACGACGCGTCTGTGCGGCACGTCGCGGCAGGTGACGATGTGCCCCGTGAGGTAAATCACGTCGCCGATCTTTATATCCGCTAGATCCTCTGCGCCGATCGGCGTGGTTAAAATTTTCGTACTCATAGCGCGAACTCCTTGTGCGATTTTACGGCAAAGCTTAGC
>JBHRQF010000337.1:0-1933 GCA_042645325.1 Campylobacter sp.
CATTTATCTATATCATTTACTACTGCGAAAAAACAGCCAAATATAAAAGCAAATAGATGCGAATATAGCAGCGCAAGGAGAGAATGTTAATGGGTGAAAGCGTAAATAATTTACTACAAAAAAGCGATGAACTGATAGTAAATATGGTAAAAGAAGCTGGCGAGCTGGTTAAAAATTTTATCGAGCTGTCGAAATGCGACCCAAATTTTAAGGATTATTACCGCGATTTTACCGACGTCGGAGTGCAAATTTTTAAAATCCACGAAAAACTGCACGCCGATTTTGCGGAACTAAAAGAGTGCGAGGGAATAAAGGCGCTAAAATAGCATAAAGAATAAACCTCCGCCGAATTTAAATCTCTTAAATTCTTTCTTTAGGGACGAGAAAGATTTTACTCGCAATAAAGCATAAAAAACAAAATCTAACGTTTTTGCGGTGCGGGTCTCAGCGGCCCAAATTTGAGCGTAAAACGACAAGGTGAAGTATTTTTTCTTTAGACGAGGCGGAAATAAGCCGAGCGAGGGCACGTATACGAAATACGTAACCGAGCTTCGGCGAAATTTCCAACGACGTATAAAGGAAAAAGACAAGCCTCACTTGGCAGAATACTGCACGTCGAGATACGGTATCAAATACCCATACCCCTGCACCCCCATCTCCTCCTTTGGCACAAATCTCAGCGCAGCGCCGTTTATGCAGTATCTTAGCCCTCCTTTGTCGCTCGGACCATCGTCAAATACATGCCCCAAATGCGAGTCCGACATCGCGGTTTTGACCTCGGTGCGCACCATGCCGTGCGATAGATCGGACTTTTCGGCGATTAGGCTCGCGTCGATCGGCTTAGTAAAGCTCGGCCAACCGCAGCCAGCGTCAAATTTATCGTACGAGCTAAAAAGCGGCTGACCATTAGTGATATCGACGTAGATGCCGATACGCTCCTCGTCGTTTAGCTCGCTACTGTGCGGTCGCTCGGTCGCGGCGTGCTTTACGACGTCGTATGAGATGGCGCTTAGTTCATTTTTTAGCGTTGCGTCGTCTTTGTTTTTGTAGTTTTGCAAATTTTGCTTCATATCGCGCTTTTTGTCGCTCAAAATTTCGCCCTTTTTAGGCAGGCTCTCAAAGGTCACGTGGCAGTAGCCGTGCGGATTTTTGTCCAGATAGTCCTGGTGATAATCCTCGGCTTTGTAGATATTTTCTAGCGGCGCGACCTCCGTTACGATGGGCGATTTGTAGTTTTTTTGTTGCTCGGTGATAAAGGCTCTGATCGCCGGCTCGTCCGCCGCATCGGTGTAGTAGATGCCCGTACGGTACTGCGTGCCGCGGTCGCCGCCTTGCTTGTTTAGGCTAGTGGGATCTATGGTGTTAAAGTAAAATTTGAGCAAATGCGGCAGATCAATCACGTACTCGTCGTATTCAACCCAGACGGCTTCGGCGGCGTTCGTGTCGCCCGTGCAGACCTGCTCGTAGCTAGGGTGCGGCACCTTTGAGTTCGCGTAGCCCGTGTAGGTGCTAACCACGCCCGGAAGCTGCTTGAGATAGGCCTCCGTGCCCCAAAAGCACCCGCCCGCTAGCACGATCGTTTTGTTCGCGGTCGCAGACTCTTTTGTTTCATGATTCATCTGTTCTCCTTGTAAATTTAAAAATATACCTAAAAATAGCGCCAAAGCACCGACTATTCCAACTGTTTTTAACGTTTTGCCAAGCATTTTCGCTCCTTGTGGCTTAAATTTTTGATTAAATTTGATTCGGGCAAATTTAACTTCAAATTTGACGGTTTTGCATTTTACGCACCGAAAGCCGCATCGCGAAAACGCTAAATTTGGTTTTATCAAATTTAATGTTTTCTGAAAATTTTTAGTTTTTCTTTTTTCTTGGGAGGCGGAAGGGGTTTCAACTTACGAAGCGTCGCCCCTTCCGCCCCCCCCACCAACCC
>JBHRQF010000338.1:0-1932 GCA_042645325.1 Campylobacter sp.
CATCAAAAACGTCGCCATTTACACCAAGCCCGACCAAGACTGCCTGCATGTCAAGATAGCCGATGAAGCCTACCAGATCGGTATCGACCCGATCAAGGGCTACCTAGACGCCAAGCGCATAGTCGAGGTTGCAAAAGCATGCGGCGCAGATGCTATACACCCGGGCTACGGATTTTTGAGCGAAAACTACGAATTTGCCAAAGAAGTCGAGGATGCGGGGCTTGTTTTCATCGGGCCTACCGCCGACGTCATCCGCAAAATGGGCAACAAAAATATCGCTCGCTATCTGATGAATAAAAACGGCATCCCTATCGTGCCGGGCACCGAAAAGCTAAACAACGAAACGATAGAAAACATCAAACTATACGCCGAACGCATCGGCTATCCCGTCATCCTAAAAGCCAGCGGCGGTGGCGGCGGACGCGGTATCCGAGTGGTATGGAAGGAAGAGGAGCTAGAGTCTAGCTTTGAAAGCTGTAAGCGCGAGGCTAAGGCGTTTTTTAACAACGACGAAGTTTTTATGGAAAAATACGTCGTAAATCCGCGCCACATCGAGTTTCAAATTTTAGGCGACAAATACGGCAACATCATCCACCTGGCCGAGCGCGACTGCTCGATCCAGCGCCGCCACCAAAAGATCCTCGAGATAGCGCCGAGTCCGACGATGAGCGAAAGCCTGCGAAAAAGCATGGGCGTGACCGCAGTCGCAGCGGCAAAGGCCGTAAACTACACCAACGCCGGCACGATCGAGTTTTTGCTCGATGATTACAACAACTTTTATTTTATGGAGATGAACACTCGTATCCAGGTCGAGCACGGCGTGACCGAGGAGATCACGGGCGTGGATCTCATTGTACGTCAGATCCGTATCGCTGCCGGCGAAATCCTCGACATGGAGCAAAGCGACGTTATCACGCAAGGTTTTGCGATCGAGGCACGTATCACCGCCGAGGACGCATGGCAAAATTTTATCCCAAGCCCGGGCGAGATCAGCGGCTACTACCCTGCTCTAGGCCCTTCCGTTCGCGTGGATAGCCACCTGTATAAAGACTATCAGATACCGCCGTTTTACGATAGCTTGCTAGCTAAGCTAATCGTACGTGCGCCTAGCTACGATCTAGCGGTAAATAAGCTAAAACGCGCGCTGGATGAGTTTACGATCGAAGGCAGCGTCAAAACCACGATCCCATTTTTGCTCAGCATTAGCAAGGAACGCGACTTTAGGCGAGGATTTTTCGATACGTCATACGTCGAAAACAAGATGCCTACCCTGCTAGAAAAGATGAAAACCAAAGACAACGAGGACAACGAAGAGGTGATCGCCGCCATCGCCGCCGCGATACAAAGAGTAAAAGACGCTAGGAAATTTAAAGAGGAGCACGCGAATGAATGATTTTTTCGATAGCTTAAAGGATATAAAAAAAGAGCTGCAAAAGGAGCAAAATGCAAATTTGAGCTCAAATTCAGCCGCCAAAAATGCCGCAAAGAAAAATTTAAAGCCTGAAGTAAAAACCTTCAGCAAAGAAGAAGCCATCGCGCACAAAGAGCAAAATTTACGCGATGAGTTTCTAGCCTACGTCAAGGACGCGGATATCAAAAAGTGCTAGTCGTGCCGTTTTCCACCCTGCCTAGCCCCTGCCCCTACCTCAAGGACAGGGACTCGCGCATGGAGTATCGCTACATAGACGGCTGCGACTTTGCCGTAAACGACGCTCTGGCCAGGCGCGGCTTTAGGCGCTTTGGCAAATATTTCTCCAAGCCAAACTGCGCAGGGTGCCGCGAGTGCATAAATATCAGGGTTGATGCGCTAAATTTTAAATTTAATAAATCCGCCCGCCGCACGATGCGCAAAAACGAAAACACCAAAATCATCCTAACAAAGCCGCTCCTAGACGACGCGCACGTGGCGCTATACAAAAAATACCACAAATT
>JBHRQF010000339.1:0-1919 GCA_042645325.1 Campylobacter sp.
ATGGTATATAGGGAATATACTGCAGACGATATGGCGAGACCTGCTTTTTCTCAAAATTTAAGTTACAGCATAAAACAAAGACGGATAAGATTTCAAAGTTTATCGATTGAGATCATATCTGCAGATAATGAAAAAATAAAATTTAAAGTGTTATCTGATTCGTAAAAGCTGATGCCATACAAAAACTTTTACTGGACGTTGCCATCATGCTAATAGTAAAAATATAGCTTAGCAAATTATTTGCTCTAGGCAAATTAAGTTTTTGAGGTTTTTATTATCAAAATTCGGGTAAAATCACTCCTTTAAAAGGAAAATTTATGATAGTAAAAAGCGCATTACCTTTATCTTTTATCATCGGCAGCAGGTTTTTTGGACTCTTTATCATTTTGCCAGTTATCAGCGTCTACGCGCTCGAGCTTGAGGGGGCGACCGAGTTTTTAGTCGGCGTTCTCATCGGCGTTTACGCGATGTCGCAGATCACGTTTCAGGTGGTTTTCGGCTACGTCTCGGACCGCTTCGGGCGCAAAAACTCGATGCTAATAGGCCTGCTCGTCTTTATCGTTGGAGCTGCGATCTGCGCGGTGGCGACTGATATCTACACGATGATTTTTGGTAGATTTATCCAGGGCGCGGGCGCGATAGGAGCCGTTGCGATCGCGCTGATGAGCGATATGACCAAAGAGGAAGTGCGCGGGCACGCGATGGCGATGATGGGCGCATTTATCGGCATTAGCTTTACGCTTTCTATGATACTTTCGCCGATACTTAGCGCTAAATACGGCCTTTCAAGCCTCTTTTACCTCTCGATCGCGGTTACGGTCGTTTGTATCGTGCTTTTATACACGGCCGTGGGCGAGGAGCCTAAATTTACGCACTCGCAGGCCAAAACGCCGGCCGTAAAGCTACTCTCAAACAGAAATTTACTACTCATGAACATCAGCAACTTCATGCAAAAAATGCTGATGTCGGCGGCCTTTATCGTGATTCCGATCGCTATCGTGAAGTATTTTGGTATGGATAAAAAGGACCTCAGCGGCATCTACTCGGTCGCGACGGTGTTTGGCTTTATCGCGATGGGTATCGGCGGCGCGATCGGCGAAACGAAGCGTATCACAAAGCAAATTTTAGTTATCGGCGTCTCGCTTTTCGTCGTTTGCTACGGACTTTTCGCGCTCTCGCTCGGACACAAGCCGCTATTTTACGCTGGCGTGATTATATTTTTTATCGGCTTTAACCTGCACGAACCGATCTTGCAATCCATGGCGTCCAAATTTAGTAAAGTAAGCCAAAAAGGCGCGGTTTTGGGTATCTTTAACGCCTTTGGTTACATGGGAAGCTTTATCGGCGGTATCGGCGGCGGTACTTTGCTTAAATTTTACGGCCTTAGCGCGCTTTCCGCCGTCGTGACGGTGCTTTGCGTCGTGTGGCTGATCGCGCTAAAATGGCTAGATAACCCCAATATCTTTAAAAATATCTATCTGCCGTCTGACACGGACGCCGATCTAGCCGAGGTCGAGAAGCAAAAAGGCGTCGTGGAGTGCTACAAAAATGCGCAAAATCTCGTCGTGAAATACAACTCCAAGCTCACTAACGAGGCTGAAATAAAGCAAATTTTAGGCGTTTAGCGGACTTTGCGGACGGTAAATTTACCCAGTCCGTCCCGCGCAAAACGCCAAAACTTCGGCTCGCACGCCGTTTGATAACGTAACGACGCCTGTCATGTAAATTTAGCCGATTTTTAGCTATTTTTAAATACTATTATCAAAATCTAATTTCAAAAAAGGATAAAAATGAGCGATCTAAAAAAACAAATCGACGAGCTTTTCGAGGACAAAAAGATGTCCGTTTACGATGCGGCCAAACAGCTAAACGTACGCGAATACGAAATCCTGCAATACCGCGGCGATGACGAATTTAAG
>JBHRQF010000340.1:0-1917 GCA_042645325.1 Campylobacter sp.
ACAGAAATTTAACTTAAAATATCATTTTAAAGTTTTGATTTTATAAAATTATTTATGTCCTCAAGCGTTTATAAATTTTAAATAAGGTATAATCTCGCTAAAAATTTAAAAGGCGCGATATGCAAAAAAATTCAAACGAAACAAAGTATATTTTTATAACCGGCGGCGTGCTAAGCTCGCTAGGTAAGGGCATCGCGGCGGCTTCTATCGCCACGCTTCTTAAAAACACGGGCTTAAAAGTAAGCATGCTAAAAGCAGATCCCTACATCAACGTAGATCCTGGCACCATGAGTCCGCTCGAGCACGGCGAGGTTTTCGTTACCGACGACGGTGCGGAGACGGATCTGGATCTAGGACACTACGAGAGATTTTTAGACGAGAGTCTAAGCCAAGATAACAACTTCACGACCGGCCGCGTTTATAGCTCCGTCATCGAAAAAGAGCGCAGAGGCGACTATCTGGGCAAAACTATCCAGGTTATCCCGCACATCGTGGGCGAGATCGTTGACCGTATCAAAAAGGCGGGCGAGGGTCGCGACATACTGATCGTAGAGATCGGCGGCACCGTAGGCGACATCGAGGGCTTGCCGTTTTTAGAGGCTATCCGCGCCCTTCGCATAGAGGTCGGCCGCAAACGCGCGATGAATATTCACCTAACTCTCGTGCCCTTTATCAAGGTTGCAGGCGAGCTAAAAACTAAACCGACTCAGCACAGCGTCGGCGAGCTACGCCGTATCGGCATTAGCCCAGATATGATCATCTGCCGCGCCGAGCAGCCGCTAAACCGCGAGCTAAAGGATAAAATAGCCGCCAGCTGCGGCGTAGAGCGCAACTGCGTCATCGAGAGTATCGACTCGGCTAGCATCTATCAGGTGCCGCTCGCGTTTTATAATCAAGACGTCTTAACCCCGATCGCCGAAATTTTAAATTTGGGCGAACTAAAGCTTGATATGCGCAACTGGGACAGCCTAGTTAAGCGCATCATCGCGCCGACGAAAGAAACCACGATAGCATTTGTGGGTAAATACGTCGATCTAAAAGAGAGCTACAAGAGCCTGACCGAGAGTATAATTCACGCGGGCGCGAGCCTTGACGCGAGGGTAAATTTAAAGTGGATAGATAGTGAGAAAATCGAGCCTTCAAACGTCGAGGAGCTACTAAAAGACGTGGGCGGCGTGCTAGTTGCTGGAGGATTTGGCGAGCGCGGCGTGAGCGGCAAGATCGAGGCGATAAAATACGCCCGCGAAAACGGCGTGCCGTATCTTGGCATCTGCCTAGGTATGCAGCTAGCGCTCATCGAGTTTGCCCGCAACGTGCTAAAGCTCGAGGATGCAAATTCGGTCGAATTTAAGCCCGAGTGCGTAAATCCTATCATCTATCTTATCGATAGTTTCATCGACGCGCACGGCCAGACGCAGATCCGCACGCACCAAAGCCCGGTCGGCGGCACGATGAGGCTTGGGGCGTATGCTTGCGACGTGAAGCCCGGCTCGTTGCTGAGTCAAATTTACGGCGGCGCCAAATGCGTCAAAGAACGCCACCGCCACCGCTACGAGGCAAATCCGAAATACAGAGCCGAATTTGAAGCAAACGGCTTGATAGTTAGCGGCGAGAGCGACGGGCTGATCGAGGCCGTCGAGCTTAGCTCGCCTGCGGCGGGCGCTAAAAACTCGCATCCGTGGTTTGTCGGCGTGCAGTTTCATCCGGAATTTACCAGCCGTCTAACGAATCCAAATCCCGTAGTTTTGGGTTTTATCAAAGCTAGCCTAGAAAAATCGAAATAATCAAATTTAGAGCCGCTCGGCTCTAAATTTCCTTCATAAATTTACTTCCATTAAATTTAAAATTTTACGCTCGCATTCACCTTTTTAAAAACGTTAAATTTGTAAAGAGTATCAATTCTGCAAAGCTTTTAAA
>JBHRQF010000341.1:0-1905 GCA_042645325.1 Campylobacter sp.
AATAAATTTGGTGGGCTTGCCGTTTTAAACTAATATTTCAAATTTGAGCGAATTTAAACTCGCCAAATTTGATTAAATTTGCGAGTTTAAATTTAGGCTTGGTTACCGTAAATTTATGCCGTATTCGCCGCGTTTTTTAGCTATGCCCACGACTGCGCTACTTTCGTAACCAACCTCTTTTAGGCGAGAAAGAACCAAATTTACCTCGCTTTGCGGCACGGCTAGCAGTAATCCGCCAGAAGTCTGCGCATCGTAGAGCAATATATCCGCCTCGTCACCAACGAATTTACTCGCAAATTCGCGGTTTTTGTAGCTGCCCTCGGGGATGATGCCCATATCGGCAAACTCCCGTGCAGCCGCTATCACGGGCACGTTACTCGCGTAAATTTCAAAGCTGATTTTGTCGTTTATCATTTCGCTTAAATGCCCCAAAAAGCCAA
Organism: Campylobacter sp.; assembly: GCA_042645325.1. Taxonomy (GTDB): domain Bacteria; phylum Campylobacterota; class Campylobacteria; order Campylobacterales; family Campylobacteraceae; genus Campylobacter_A. Next base: position 441 of record JBHRQF010000341.1, read on the forward strand.
ATCCCGTGACATCGGTAGCCGCCGTTACGTTGATGCCTTTTAGTGCGTCCACGGCATAGAAATTTAGCTGCCGCATCGTCTCGACGGCCTGTTTGATTTGGGTTAAATTTAGCAGATCAGCCTTGATCGCCGTACTTAAAACGCCCGTTCCCAGCGGCTTTGTGAGTATGAGCGCGTCGCCCTCTCGCGCGGTGTTGTTTGACCAAAAGGAGCTTGGCGAAACGACGCCCGTGACGCTAAGTCCGTAATACATCTGCTGCGTCTCTATCGTGTGACCGCCCACGATCACGCCGCCGCATTCGGCGACTTTATCCTGCCCGCCGCGCAAAATTTCGCCCAAAATTTCGCCGCTTAGGTTGCAGCTGTCAAAACCGACGATATTTAGCGCGTTTAGTACCTTGCCGCCCATCGCAAACACGTCGCTTAGGCTGTTTGCAGCCGCGATCTGGCCAAATATAAACGGATCGTCCGCCACCGGCGTGATAAAGTCTAGCGTCTGCACGAGCGCGATATCGTCCGTGATCTTAAAGATGCTCGCATCTTCGTTTGTACCGATGTTTGAGAGCAAATTTGGGTGAGCTAAATTTAAATCGCCGATAGTTTTGTTTAGACCCGACGGGTCAAGCTTGGCCGCTCAGCCCGCCGCTCGGACGAATTTCGTGAGACGTTTGTCGTTATAAATCATAGTTTGATTTGCTCGTGCGTAGTTAAAATTTGCATGACTTCGTAGGCGTTTGACATCTCGCCGACGCTTAGGTCGCTTACGAGCTTATATGCCTCCAGGCAGCTACCGCAGCTTAAAATTTTAACGCCAGCAGCCTCTAAATCTTTAAGCGGTTTGAAGCTAGGATGAGCGCGGTTCGTCGTCATTTTGACGGCATTGTTTACGCAAAGTACGTATTCTGGTTTATTATCTACTTGTAAAAGCGCACCTAAAAATTTAGATAGTAAGCTAACGCCCACATCACCGCTTCCGGCGTATTCTTCATTTAGATAAACGACTGTTTTTTTGGCTTTTGGCGTGATTTCGCAGACAAATTCATCAAAATTTGCTAGCTCCAACTTAGATTCGCCCTTAACGGCGGTGATTTTTGTCTCGGCGCCGTTTTGCTCTACGCTAAATTCGACGTTTTGGTTTTTTAAAAAGCGGCTGATATTTTCTTTAGGAGCGATGGAATTTACTAAAATCTCAAGCTTTTCGCCGTTTTTTAATCCTTCGAGCGCGTTTTTAGTCCTGATAACGGGCTCAGGGCAAGCCAAATTTCTACAATCGATTTGCATGATTTTTCCTTAAATTTATTCCTCTTCAACCTGAAGTCTGAGGGGAATTTTATCTAAAAGATTTTAAATTTTGTATAAAAAGGCGAATTTCAGCCTAGGCTTTAAAATAAAAAAGGAGAAAAACTTCTCCTTTTTTATTATTTTAATTTCGCGTAAGTTTTTTCGTATTCAGATACGGGAATTT
>JBHRQF010000342.1:0-1895 GCA_042645325.1 Campylobacter sp.
CATCAGCTCCATGCCGCTGCCTTGCTTAAGATCCAGCAAAAGAAGCGCCGGGATGTGCGAGATACAAAACACGCAGATCATCAGCGCCCACTGGATCTTCGTCGAGCGCTCTAAAAAGTATGCCGCATCGCCGCAAATAGCCGCCAAAATCGGCAAAAATAAAAATCCGTAAACCGGGATAAATATCATCGCCATCGCGTACCAGTCGGCATAGATAAAGATATACTGCGCGGGCAAAATCACGTAAAAGCACGCCACGAGTGCGATATGATCGCCCCTGCGGATGTAGATGAGCGACAAAAACTCGCGCAATGCGGCAAAAGACACGAGCAAAAACAAAAATATTACGGCGTTTTTGCCCATATACGTAAACGCAAAAATCACCAAAATCATCGCCCACCAGGCGTTTATGCGCGAGGTCAAATTTGCAATGGTTTTGTTCTCGGCGCCAAATTTCGCCTTTAGGATAAAGGCAACGGCGCTAGAGACGACCAGCACCGCGATGAGTCCTAAAAATAGATTTAAGATATGATTTTGCGGGTTCATTTTAGTGCCTTTTGGTTAAATTTAAAGCTAAATTTGACGTCTGTTTTGAAGCGCCCGAGCGAGCTGAATTTACGCGCGTTTGGTTTGCCCTATGGGCGGTTTGGGCGGTTAAATTTTTTACGCGGTTTAAATTTGTGTTTAGGTCAAATTTGATTTGCGGCAAGGCTGGCGTTTTAGCCCGTGTTTCTCGTTCAAATTTGACGTTTTCGGCCGCCGTTTTAAAAGGCTCGCCGTCAAATTTGCCGCAAAGATCGGTCGCAAATTTTCCCGTCTTGCGTGGCGAATTTATAGGACTCAAATTTACCGCCCTCGCCAAAGCCGCCGCGCTATGCTTTTGTTCTGTCATTTTGCGTATCGCTCATCGCTAGCAGCGCGTCCTGCGCCTTTTGTAAAAACTCGCCCTTGCTCTCGCCGCCGTAGGCTATCTCCTCGCCCACTATCAGCTCGCAAAGTAGCGGAATAGGCACAAAAAAGCCCTTAGGCAGGACGTTTCGCGCGTTTTTGATCCATACGGGCACGAACGAGACGGCGGGACACTGCTGCGCCAGACGGAAGATCCCGCTTTTAAACGGCTGTAGCGCTAGATCGTCGTCCATCTTGCGCGTGCCTTCGGGAAAGATGATGAGAGAGTGCGTCTGCAGCGCTTCGCTCATTTGCGCTAGCGCTTCCAGCGGATCTTTGCGGCGACTTATTAACACCATGTTAAACACGTTTTTAGCAAGAAACCTACGCACCGGCCCGCTCTCCCAGTACTCCGCCGCCGCGACGGGGCGCACGAGCCTTCTCGCGCGGTAAGGCAGCGAGACGAAAATCAGCAAAAAATCGCCGTGACTAGCGTGGTTTGCATAGTAAATTTTAGGGCCGTCTCCGATATTTAAAAGCTCCTTCGGCGGCCGTACGCCCGTGATAAATATCGTGATGCGGCAAAGGATAAAATCAAGCGCTGCAGCTAAAAACTCTTTCATCTTGTATCCTTTTTACTCTTTTACTTTTCAAATTCACTTTTTGCGGCGCCTTCAATTTTACGGTTGCGTGCGGCAAATAAGCTTCTCGCCCGCCTTGCCGAAAACGAGCGTTTAGACATAAATTTGAGGCGATTAAAGCCGATACGGTTTTAAGTAACGCCTGCAATTTGCCGCTTTTGCTACTTGCCTTTGATTTCACCGACTTTGATAAAACGCTCGAAATTAACCGAGCACGTTTTGCGCGCCTAGCGTCTTTTAAAACGTCTAAATTAAGCGGACAAATTCGCCGTGATATTTTATCCTCGCCTCAAAAAATCTCGTAAATTTAAACAAGATCAAATTTATAACGATTGCGTGCCCGCGTCGAGGCGAGCTTAAAACTTT
>JBHRQF010000343.1:0-1883 GCA_042645325.1 Campylobacter sp.
GATATGAGTGCGGGCTCTGATAAGCCGACGCAAACGTGCAAAAATAAAGTAAGCGACTTTTTGCAGAGCTATAATTCAAATTATTATTTTGAAATCACGCCGATAGTTAGCCGCGGTAACTTTATCGCAACGTCAAAAGCGGCAAAAGTGATCCCGCAAGACGAACTTGAAAAAATCGACTCATACGCAAATTTCGGTATCGGCAAAGAGCGCGCCAAGGTGGCCGGCGAGATGATAAAAGATGAATTCGGCGACTTTTCCCGCATTTCATACAGTAACGATATCATCACTTCTCAGGATAAGCAAGGATTTATCATCAAGGTATATAGATGATAATCACTCAGCCCAAAAACGGCTACCGCTACAACAGCGATACGATGTTTTTGTATGACTTTATCCGTAAGGGCGGAGTGCGCGGCGAGGTGCTAGAGGTTGGCTGCGGTAGCGGGGTTTTGGGGCTACTTTTAAAGCGCGATTTTCCCAAAATTTCGCTTAGCTTGCTTGATGTTTTAGAAGCTAACGTAAATTTAGCTGCCGCAAACGCTAGCCAAAACGGTATTGAAGCCGAGTTCATAACGGCTGATTTTGCTAAATTTAAGAGCGAAAAAAGATATGATCTCATCGTCTCAAACCCGCCCTTTTACCACGACGGCGTGAAAAAAAGCGAAAACGAGCACCTTTGCACCGCTAGATATAGCGAAAATTTACCGCTTAGAGAGCTTGTTGGTAGTGCAAATTCGCTGCTAAAGCCGCGCGGAGTTTTTAGCTTTTGCTACGACGCTAAGCGTATATCTGAAATTTTGCTTTGTTTGAGCGAATTTAAATTTACGCTTACTAGGCTTTGTTTTGTGTATCCAAAAGCGGACGGCGCGGCAAATTTGGTACTAATCGAGGCTAAAAAAAGCTCAAAATCCTTAGCTCAAATTTTACCGCCGATTTTTGTTTTTGAAGGCGGCGTTTATAGTAAAAAGGCGGCCCAAATTTTCGCTACGGCAAACACGCAAAGCAAGGATGCGCTAGAGTGAATTTGCTAAGACAAAGTGGCTTTGGTTATGAATTTGACGCTAGCAAGTGCGAGCGGTGCGGCGGCAAATGCTGCACTGGCGAGAGCGGCTATATATGGATAAGCTCGGCGGAAATTTCGGCGCTAGCGGAACATTTAAAAATAAACGAGGACGAGTTTAGATCGCGATTTTTAGATAAATTCGGATATAAATTTAGCCTCAAAGAAAAGCCCTACGAGGGCGGATTTGCGTGCGTATTTTTTGACGAAACGGCAAAAAACTGCTCGGTTTACGACTTTCGCCCGAGCCAGTGCCGCACCTTTCCGTTTTGGGACTATTTTAAGGATAAAATCAATGAATTGGAGAAAGAATGCGCGGGAATAAGGCGATTTTAAAATTTATATTAGCAGCCTTGCTTGTTTGTTTTGCTACCGCCAAAGACGGTTTTGACGAGAATTTATACGTTATCAAGGCGCTTTTAGCGGTTGAAAACGCTAATCACGACGAGGCGACCGAGCTTTACGAGCAGCTTTACGAAAAAACTAAAAACACGGACTATCTAAAAGAGGCGCTCAGGCTCGCATTTTTTTCTAAAAACGTAAATTTTAAAAGCATTTTAGCGCTCAGCCAAAAGGTACTAAAAGATGATGTGGACGTGCTTCGCATACAGGGCGCAAATTTGATGAGCGAAAACAAACTCGACGAAGCCGCAAAGGTCATGAAAGAGCTCGTCCAAAAAGAGGACGTCTCTAAAAATCACGTCATGCTCTCTGCCGTCTACTCGATGCAAAACGATAACAAAGCTGCTCTAGGCGAGCTCGAGCGCGCGTACGAGCTAGATAGGAGCGTGGAAAATCTACTGCGAATAGTCGATCTTTT
>JBHRQF010000344.1:0-1866 GCA_042645325.1 Campylobacter sp.
TATAATTGAGAAAATTTAATCTAAACGGATATCAAATGCACAAAACAAATTTCACGTCACGCTGGGCGTTTATCATCGCTTGCGTGGGCTCGGCTATCGGTATGGCCAACGTCTGGGGGTTTCCTTATAAGGTCGGTACGAACGGCGGCGGCGCGTTTTTGCTCGTTTATCTGTTTTTTGTCGCGATATTTTCCTATGTCGGACTTTCTGCCGAGTACGCTATCGGCAGACGCGCCAAAACCGGTACGCTAGGCTCATACGAATACGCGTGGAAGAGCCGAAACTGGGGCACGTTCGGTAAAATTTTAGGCTGGATACCGCTGGCTGGCTCGATGTGTATCGCTATCGGCTACGCTGTCATCATCGCGTACGTTTTAAAAGCGCTATTTCAGGCGATCACGGGCTCGCTGATGACCGTGGATACGAACACTTGGTTCGAGTCCTTTGCGCTTTCGTCCTACTCGGTTGTGCCGTTTCACTTTATCGTCGTTGCGGGTACGTTAATTACGCTATTTTTCGGCGCGCACAGTATCGAAAAGACAAACAAAATCATGATGCCGCTTTTTTTCGTGCTATTTTTTATCCTAGCTATCAGAGTGGCGTTTCTAGACGGGGCGTTTGGCGGGTATAAATTCGTCTTTCACAGCGACTGGGGCAAGCTAGCAGATCCTATGGTGTGGGTAGCGGCGATGGGACAGGCCTTTTTCTCGCTATCTATCACGGGCTCTGGTATGATCGTTTACGGCGCGTATCTATCAAAGGACGAAGACGTCGTAGATAGCGCGCAAAAGACGGCGATCTTTGATACGATCGCGGCGATGACGGCGGCGCTTGTTATGCTGCCTGCGGTATTTGCTTACGGCATGGATCCGGCGGCCGGGCCCGGGTTACTTTTCGTAACGCTGCCTAAAATTTTACAAGACATGCCGGGCGGTCAAATTTTCGCGATTATTTTATTTACGGCGGTGATTTTTGGCGGCGTGACATCGCTGCAAAATATGTTCGAAGCAGTCGCCGAGTCGATAATGCACAAATTTCCTAAGCTAAAGCGCGGCGTCGTGCTGATCGCGCTTTGCATAATATGCTTTGGTATCGGCGTAAATATGGAAGCCATAACTAGCTGGGGGCCGTGGATGGACTTCGTATCGATCTATATCATCCCTATCGGCGCGGTGATCGGCGCGGTGTCGTGGTTTTGGGTTATCAAAAAAGAGGAGATCATGGACGAGATCAACACTGGCGCGGCAAAAAAGCAAGGCGCGTTTTGGTATTTTACGGGCAGATATATATACGTGCCGATGGCGCTTACGCTTTGTATCATCGCGCTTAGCATGCATATTTCGTTTTAAAGGGCGCGCGTGGCTCTAATCGACCTTATCGACGTTGGTAAAAAATTCGGTCCGAATGAAATTTTAAACAAAGTAAGCCTCAGCGTAAACGAGCGCGAGCGTATCGCTATCATCGGTAAAAACGGCAGCGGCAAAAGTACGCTGATGAAGCTAGTAGCGGGCTCGCTAGAGCCTGATAGCGGCAGGCGTATCGTGCAAGGCGGCGTAAAAGTAGAAATGCTCGCGCAAAATCCTAAATTTGACGATGCGGCGACGGTAAAAGACGCGTTAAATTTGGAGCTAAAGGAGATCTTTGACGCTAGGGGCGAGTATGCCGCGGTGCTAGAAGCGCTCGGCCGCGATCCGCATAACAAAGAGCTAAACGCGAGGCAAGATGAGCTAATCAAATTTATCGAAGCAAAAGACGGCTGGCAGATCGAGCGCAAGATCGAGCGCGTGCTGGAGGAGTTTAAGCTAAAAGAGTACGAAAACCGCGCTGTTTCTAGCCTTAGCGGAGGCGAGATACGCCGCGTAGCTC
>JBHRQF010000345.1:0-1860 GCA_042645325.1 Campylobacter sp.
GTTTTAAATTTTGGCTTTAAATTTAACCGATTTTTTAGCGCTTTAAAAAGCCGCAAAATTTGAGAAACCGCAAAAGTCGCAAATACCAAATTTAACCCTCTCACAAAATACCTTTTTTGGTTGAGAATTTTTGCGAAACGGCATCGATATCAGTTTTTATAAGCTCATTTAGCGCGTTTTCACAGTAGTCCAAAATTTTTTCCAATCCCTCTTTTTCCTCTGCGTTAAATTCGCCAAGTACGTGGCCGGTTACCGCACTTTCGCCTTTATGCGCGCTTCTACCGATACCGATACGCACGCGCTCGTAGTCTGCGCCCATTAACGCATCGATTGATTTTAGTCCGTTATGCCCGCCGTTTCCGCCGCCCTTTTTAAATTTAACGACGCCGAAATTTAGATCAAGGTCATCATGAATCACGATAATGCGCTCAGGCTTGTAAAAATCTGCGACGACTTTTACGCTTCGTCCGCTTAGGTTCATAAAAGTTGTCGGTTTTAAAAAGAGTAAATTTTGAAATTTAAACAGCTCGCCTTGAAATTTGACCGAGCTTACATCTGTAAAATTTGAGTTTTTGAGTCTATCTATCAGCATAAAGCCGATGTTGTGTCTTGTTTTGGAGTACTCTGGACCAGGATTCCCCAGTCCAACTATGAGTATCAAGGCTAGCCTTATTTAGCTTTTATTACGCCTAGAACCGCTACGCGGTCAGCATCGATCATAGTAACGCCCGCAGGAACGGTTATATCGCGCACTAGGACAGTGTCGTCTATATCAAGACCGCTAACGTCTATGTCGAATGAATTCGGCAAATTTTCAGCCGTGCATTTTACGGCTAAGCGTCTTTTTGAGACGATCAAAACGCCTTTATTTTTTAGACCCACAGGAGTTCCATAAGGTTTAACCGGAATCATATACTTTGAGACGACGCCTGGAAGCGCAACCTTTAAATCAACGTGTTTTAGCGCGTTTGTCACAGGGTCTTTTTGGTATTCGACTACTACGACTTTCAAGGTTTTTCCGCCCACTTTTACGTCAAACGCAAGGCTCTCTTTTTTGCGAACCTCTTTTATAAAATCATTGATTTTAAAAGCGGCTTGCACATTCTCTAATCCCTTGCCGTAAATGTTGGCGATTAGATAACCATCTCTTCTCAAGGCTTTTGACGCCTTTTTACCGATACTCTCTCTAACGATACCTTCTAACATCGTTTTCCTTTCTTGAAAAATAGAAGCCGATAATACCCAAATTTATATAAATTTCGCCTTACTTGATATCTTTGAGTGCAATAACTTCGCTTTGAAATTCTTTTAAAAGATCGGCGTCCTCTTCGATAGAGGCAACCATAGCTCTTTTTTTAGCAAGGTCAGCGCTCTTGATTTTGATATCGAGGTTTTCTCTTCTGCTAGCGCTTTTTAGCGCTTCTTCTTTTGTTATAATTCCCGAAGTATACATGTCAAGCAAATGCTGCTCGAAGGTCTGCATTCCGTAGGTGTTTTTACTTTGTTCTATCGCGTCGTAAATTTCGCTATCTCTATCTTCTAAGATCATATCTCTTATTCTTATATTTTTTACCATTATTTCGCAAGCAACACGGCGTTTGCCGGCCGTAGTCACGACAAGGCGCTGAGATATGATAGCCTCCGCAACCGAAGCAAAGGTCATTCTGATTCGGTTTTGCTCCTCTTTAGGAAACATGTTTATGACGCGGCCGATAGTTTCTTTTGCATCAAGAGTGTGAAGCGTCGCAAGCACCAGGTGTCCTGTTTCTGCGGCATTTATAGCAGTTCTAACGGTCTCTAGATCTCTCATCTCGCCTACGAATATAACATCTGGATCCTCACGCAAAGAAGCCCTTAGCG
>JBHRQF010000346.1:0-1853 GCA_042645325.1 Campylobacter sp.
CCTTGATGCTCTGCGCCGCGACGTTTTGCGCGCCGGCTCGCATAAACATTATGCCCGTGTATTTGCCACTGCCGTAGGTCGTGAGGTCTGGATTTGCCATGTAAATTTTAGGTCTTTTATCGACGATGAAGTCGCTAAATTTAGCCTTTAGCTGCTCTTGCGAGGTTTTGACGAAGCTTATTAGCTCGGCGGCCTCTTTTTCGCGGTTTGCGACCTTGCCAAGAAGCTCGATCCCGTCGTAAAAGCCCTCGGTATAGGCCGCCTCATCGTCTTTGAAGGTCGGATTTAGCTTGCCCTTATCGGCGGCGTCGCTGCGCTGGAAGCTAACGGCGACGACTGGGATTTTGAGCTCCGTCATTTTGTCGATGTATTCTTGCGGGATGTAGTTCGTGACGATCACGACGTCGGGCTTTAGCTTAAGCACCGCCTCGTAGTTGATCACCTTTAGATCGCCAGGCGTCGGCATATCTTTGAGACTCGGCGCTAGGCGGATGTAGTTTTTGCCGAGCGACTTCTCCCACGACTCCTGCACGCCGACGACCTTATCTAGCGCGTTTAGCTCATTCAGCGCGTTTAGGCTTTGGTGCTGAAGCACGACTATGCGCTTAACCTGATCAGGTAACGTGACGTCGCGACCTAGCTGATCGGTTACGACGCGATCTGTAAAAAGCGAACTAGCACACAGCGCAAGGGCTAGTGCGAAAGAGTGAAATTTGCTCATGTTTTTCATTAAGTTTTTAAATTATATTTATTTATAGGCTTAAAATTGGTACTTTTAACCAATAAATAAACAGCAGTATATTACAAGAACAGCGATAAATTTAGCATAAATTTGCAGGTTTTGTTTTACGGGTAAATTTGAGGGGCGGCGTTGGTGTAGTTTTTAATAAAATTTATTAAAACGGCAAGCGTGGTAGCTGCGATGAAATTTGAAATTTATAAATTTTAAGGCTGCGCAAGAGCGATATTTTTGATTTTAGTCCAAGTCGCTAGTTCGCAAAGCGGGATCAAGAGCGCTATCGTAAGCAGTGCATATGGAGATACTAAACCGTTAAGGGACGAAATATCGATAAGCTGAAGCGCTATGCTCATAAAAGCTAAGCCGGAGTAGAAGTAGAAAAATTTACTTTGCGTGTCTTTGCCAAGCAGGTAATACGACGCGCCAAGCATAAACCAAAAGTAGATAGTTAGAATAGAGTCTGTGGTAAGAAATATCGTAAGGGGCGTGCCTTGTATATTTAAAAAAATATTTGCGACTGCACCGATTATGGCATAAGCATTGTTAGCAAAAGAGCCTCCGATCTGCGCCGAGGCATACTCTACCGCGCTAAAACCGACTTGACTTACCGAATACAATGACATAGATAGCCATAAAATGGCTAGTAGCGCCGCCGTGACTAGCGCGGAGAAGGTTTTGGTAAAAAGTTTGCTTGCGGAGAGTTTGGAAATTTGTCTAGCGGCAAGAAGCCTAAAGATCATCGACGCAAGAAATATAAGGCAAACGAAAAACACGGCGGTCAAAAATCCAGCTAGCGAGACGCGGCTGCAAAATTCGCACAAAGCCCAAATAGATATGTAACCGTCAATCAGTAAAACATTAGAAACTATGCCGTGGAATTTTATCTCGGTCAGGGGTTTCTGATCTATCTTTGCGCCTTTGGATTTTCTTTAAATTTGGTAGTTGTTTTTATTTGCCGATCGGCTATAAAAGAGGAGGGCTAAATTTAGCCCTCGATGTAGTTTTTGAGTTTTCTGCCGACTTTCGGGTGTTTTAGCTTTTTGATCGCAGAGCTTTCGATCTGGCGGACGCGCTCGCGAGTTACGTTTAGCTCTTTGCCGATCTCTTCTAGCGT
>JBHRQF010000347.1:0-1844 GCA_042645325.1 Campylobacter sp.
TCCTCTACCTGCACGGAGACCACGACGCCGCCTTTTGGAGCTGTGATTTTAGTGTAGCCAAGGTCGATCTGAGCGGTGTTTAGAGAGATTTTAGCCTGCACGATTTGCGCCTCGATCTCTTTTAGTGAGGCTTCGTTTGCGGCTAGGGTATTTTTAGCGTTTTCAAACTCCTCTTTCGAGGTTGCGTTTTTGGCAAAAAGCTCTTGCTCGCGCTTAAATTTGGTCTTTGAAATCTCGAGCGCTACTTTGGCAGAATTTAACTTTGCTTCGTAAATCCCAAGCTGCGCTTTTTTGGTATCTACGTTATTTTGCTGGGTCGCCGAGTCGATTTCAGCGATCATGTCGCCCGCCTTTACGACGTCTCCTAGTTTGACGTATAGTCTTTTGATCTGGCCGCCAACTTGCGCTCCCACGTCGATTAGCTCGGTAGCGTAGATCTCGCCGTTGCTTTCGATACTTTTTACGAGCTCGCCGCGAACGGCTTTTGAGGTGATAAACTGATCGACTTGCGGAACGTTAAAATTTTTATCGTAAAAGTAGTGACCCGCCCCAGCTAGCACGGCGAAAACCGCGATAAATTTGATAAACTTTTTCATTATTTCTCGCCTTTTTAAATTTAACGCGAGATTATATACAAAAACCCGTTAAGGCGATGTTAAGTAATTCAACTAAATTTTATTTTTCTTTAATGCTAGCCGCCGTATAATCGCGTTTTTAAAATTTATAACTCGGATTACGCAAATGTTCACGCAATTATTATCTATTTTTATCATTATCGCCTCAGGCTACGGGGCGAAAAAATTTAAGGTCTTTGAGCAAAAAAACGCCTCCGTTTTCATAAACTACGCGCTTTGCTTCGCGCTCCCGGCGCTGATTTTCGATAAAATTTACCATGTAAACATCGACACCACGCTCATTAACGTCATTGCCACGGGTTTTGCTTGTTCGATGCTGGGTGCTGCGGCGATATTTTTGGCGTGCAGATTTTTAAAATTTAACAAAGCCACGACTGTGAGCGCCGTGCTGCTAGGGATGTTTGGAAATACCGTATTTATGGGTATGCCTATCATCAAGGGCTTTTTCGGCGAGGACGCGATGAACGAAGTTATCTTTTACGATCAGTTAGCCACCTCGATCCCGATTAGCATTTTTGGGCCTTTTATCCTGGCTTTCGGCGCTCCGGCGAAGGTTTCGCTCGTGCAAAACGTTATGAAAGTGATCAAATTTCCCCCGTTTGTCGCGCTTATTTTGGGCTTTTTGCTTCGCGGCTTTCCGCTTCCAAAGGTGCTATTTGACGCGCTTACGCTTTTTGCGCAAAGCGTCGTTCCGGTAGCTCTTTTTGCGATAGGCATCGGACTTGGATTTAGGAGCATCAAGAGCTGTTACAAATCAACGGCCGTGGTAATCGCGGGCAAGATGCTGCTAGCGCCTTTTATTTTTATATTAGTCACGATAGTTTTTGGCGTAAATTTCGGTCAAATTTGGATGATAGGCATCCTGCAGTGCGCCATGCCGCCGATGGTGCTAGCAAGCGCGATGATCATGAAAGCAGAGCTTGATAGCCAGCTAGCCGTAGCCGCCGTAGCCGTGGGAGTGGCGTTTAGCTTTATTAGCCTGCCGCTTTTATCATACGTTTTTAGCTTGATGGCGTAAATTTCACGCTCGTTTCACGTTTCTTGGCTAAACTTCCATCATAAATTTTCTTAAAGGAGATGCTATGAAAAAGTTAGCTTTAGTTGCGCTTAGCGCGTTGTTTGTTACAGGTTCTATCTTTGCCGCCGAGATGAAAGGCGATATGATGGAGAAAAAAGATACCATGATGGAAAAGAAGGACGCCATGATGG
>JBHRQF010000348.1:0-1838 GCA_042645325.1 Campylobacter sp.
TTATAAATTTCAAAATATAGAATTTAATTTTTATCTCTTATTAAATTTCGCGAAGTTTATCAAAATAAGCTAAAAAGTTAGATTAAATTTGTGGATTTTGAGAGAGCCTGAGAGAAAAATGGGCTTAAATTTAGCGAGGCAAATTTAAAGCAATGCCGCAAACCCAAATTTGACGAAATAGCTTAAATTTGAGCCGATTTCGCGAGTGAGGCAACGTTTTCAAATTTTAGACCGACTTAAATTTGAGAATCCGCTTCCGCATCTCAAATTTAAAACCGAATTTACGCCCCGCTCGCAAAAGCAAGGCGCAAATTTACTCAGTCCTCGTCCTCTTTTTGCTCAAATTTTCTGCGTACCTTGACGCTAGAGATGCTAGCGCCATCCATCTTGCGAACCTCGTAGTAGCAGTTTTCGTCCTCGATCTTGTCACCTACGACAGGCAAGCGACCGATGAGATTAAAGACATACCCGCCGATCGTAAGCTCCTCGGTCTCGTCAGCAAAGCTAATCCCCATCAGCTCCTCGACGCTTTCAAGGTCGAAGCGACCCTGAAACTCGTAGATATTTTCGTTGATTTTTTTGTAATGCGGGTCGGCGTCGTCGTGCTCGTCGTTAAAATCGCCCAGGATCTCTTCCATGATGTCTTCCATTGTAAGAAGCCCCGCCGTGCCGCCGTATTCGTCCACGACGAGAGCGGCGGAGATTTGCTGCTTGTTCATCATGACTAAGATTTTAGATATCGAGAGGTTTTCGGGCACAATGACGAATTTACGCACGATGCTGTCAAATTCGCGTTTTTTGTTACCCAGATCGATTTGCAAGATATCTCTGATATGGATCATGCCTAGTATCGCGTCCTTGCTGCCGTCGATGTAGGGGTAGCGCGTGTATTTGGAGTCAAAGATCACTTTGATGTTTTCTTCGTAGCTTTTTTGCTTGTTTATGCAGACCATATCTCGGCGCGGAGTCATGATCTCTTTGGCGACCGTATCGGAGAAATCGACCGCATTTTTGATGATCTCGGTCTCAAAGCTATCTAAAACTCCGCCCTTTAGGCTCTCGCCCACGATGATTTTTATCTCTTCTTCGGAGTGGGCTAGCTCACTCTCTTTGGCTGGTTTGATGCCCAAAATTTTAAGCGAAACGCCGGCTAGAAAATCAAAAGTCTTGATAAGCGGCGAGAAAACCACCCAAAATACATGTAGCGGACGCGCGATGGCTAGGACGGCTTTTTCAGATTTTGCGATGGCGACGGACTTTGGCACTAGCTCGCCTAGCACCACGTGCATGAGCGTGATCAGCGTAAATGCGATCGCGAACGCGACGGTGTGGACTAAGATATCGTTTAGATTAAAGTATGTTTTTAGCGGTTCCTCGATCAGCCTAGCCACGGCAGGCTCACCGATCCAGCCCAGAGCTAGCGAGCTTAGCGTGATGCCTAGCTGTGTGGCGGAGAGGTATGTGTCGAGATTGTTTGACATATCAAGCGCGGTTTTCGCGTTTGGCACTTTGTCCTTAGCAAGCTCTTCTAGGCGGGTCTTGCGGACTTTGACGATGGAAAATTCTGATAAGACGAAAAAAGCGTTTAGAAATACGAAGAAGAACGCGAGAGCGATCATAAAAAGCGAGTCGGCGCTACTGGGGTGCAATTAAAATCCTTAAAAAATTAAAATGAAACGCGGCGATTATAGCAAAAAATCGGGAATTTTAAACTGAAAGCGCATTTTTGCCGCCTCTAGCGCGAGTGAGCGCCGCGGAGGCTATTTTGCAGGGAAGACAGACATTTTCAATATTGGTTTGGACGAGTATGCCAATGATGCGACCAATGCTAAGGGCTG
>JBHRQF010000349.1:0-1838 GCA_042645325.1 Campylobacter sp.
CGTATGTCCTACCGGGGCACTCAGGTTTGACGATAACTGCATCGAGCTTCACGAAGAGATTTGTATAGGCTGCAAACTCTGCACGATCGCTTGCCCTTACGGCGCGATAAGCTCGAGCGCGGAGCTCATGCCGTCCGTTAACTACGCGGTAGAGCCGAAGTACTACCTCGAGATCGAGAGCCAGGCGGGCGCGAAAAATACCGCTATCAAATGCGATATGTGTTTCGGTCGCGAAAACGGCCCTGCATGCGTCGAGGTTTGTCCGACCAGCGCGATAATCATGGTCGATCCGCTACGCAGCCAGCACAAGCTTGGCAACAGGATCGAGCAGGAGGCGGCGCAGGATTTCGTAAATAAAATTTTACGCGGAAGCGGAAATTTAAAAGAGCCTCATGTTTTAGCCGATATCGGTGCTCAGGACGTGGACGGCGAGGGCGACGTCATCGTTATCAACGAGCTTGACAAAACTCCTAGCGAGCAGGCAAGAGAGCAAGCGGCGTCAAATTCGCGCGCTATGAACGACGAAAATAGCGGCGCACAAGGGGGTGCGAGATGGTAGGCGTTTATCTACTTTTCTTAGTTAGTGCCGCCGTTAGCATCCTGCTCTACGGTGCGCAAAAATCAGCCGTCAAAATCGGCTTTGGATTAAGCGCGATCAGCTGTTTTTACGCGCTTTGCTACTTTGTGGCGCATATGGGGACGATACAGGGCTTTGCTCTTGGCGGCGATTTTTTGTATACGCCTAAATTCGAGCTAACTCCGCTTGGAAATTTCTTTAGCTTCGTAGTCGTCTTTATCGGCTTTGCCAGCAGCGTCTATGGTATGAGCTACGCGGAGGAATACATAAAAAAAGCAAGCGTAGGCGTTTTCGCCTGTTTGTTTAACCTTTTCATCCTTTCGATGCTTCTAGTCATCAGCGCAAATAACGTATTTTGCTTCGTCGTTTTGTGGGAGCTTATGACGCTTATTTCGTCTTTCCTTATCCTCGTAAACGACGGCAAAGGCACGCTAAAAGCGGTGATGGTGTATCTTGGCATCGCTCAGGTCGGTGCATTTTGCATCACGTGCGGACTGCTAATAATGGCTCACTATGCCGGCAGCGCCGAGTTTAGTAAATTTGCCCATCTAAATATGCCGACTGCGGCTAGCGTCGTGGTGTTTATACTATTCCTAGTAGGATTTGGTAGTAAAGCGGGTATGTGGCCTTTCCACGTATGGCTACCGATGGCTCACCCGGCCGCTCCTTCAAACGTCTCTGCTCTAATGAGCGGCGTAATGATTAAGGTTGCGCTATTTACTCTAGTTAAATTTACGCTTTTCTTGCCTTTAAGCATTTACTTTGGTTTGACGGTTTTGATCCTGGGTGCTGCTAGCTCACTGTTTGGCGTTCTTTACGCTCTTTGTCAGCACGACTACAAAGCGCTTCTTGCTTATCACTCAGTTGAAAATATCGGCATCATCTTGCTTGGTCTTGGTACCGGTTTGTACGGTCTAGCTGCGGGAAATAACACTCTTGCTGCGATCGGATTTTTAGCTGGATGCTACCACGTAGTTAACCACGCGATATTTAAAGGACTATTATTCCTTTGCGCGGGTTCGGTCTTGCACGCTACGCACACTCGCGATATGGACGTGCTAGGCGGCTTAGCTAAAAAGATGCCTTGGACGTCTGTGGGTATGTTTATCGGTATCATGGGTATCGCAGCGCTTCCTCCTGTTAACGGCTTCGTATCAGAGTGGTTTACATATCAAGGCATGCTTCAAGGCGCGCTAGAGCAGGGCATCTTTACTAGATACGCCTTTACGCTTTCAGTCGTTGCGCTTGCATTAACAGGCGT
>JBHRQF010000350.1:0-1835 GCA_042645325.1 Campylobacter sp.
GTAAATTCTGACTCGCTCATAGCAAGCGGCGTGGATGCGAAATTTGACGCTCTCATCTCTCTTGGTACGCTTTTGGCGGCTTTGGTATTTGTGTTTTTTGGCGTTAGCCTTGAGGCATATCTTGGTGTGATCATATCGCTGCTTCTTATCAAGGCAGCACTTGAAATTTTGCGTGACGCGATAGATAAAATTTTGGGCGCAAGGATGCCTAGTGGCGATAGCTCGGAAATTTATGAGTGTGTACGCTCGTTTGATGGCGTGCTTGGGGCTTATGACCTTATCTTTCACGACTACGGCCCAGACAAGAAGCTAGGCAGCGTGCATATAGAGGTGGCGCACGATATGAACGCCGCGCAGATAGACGCGCTTACTAGATGTATACAAAACGAAGTTTTTGCGAAATTTAACATTGTTTTAGATACCATTGGCATCTATGCGTTTGATAAAGAGGACAATGAAACAAGACTAAACGTCGAAAAGATAGTTTTTGGGCATAAATTTATCAAGCAAATGCATGGATTTTACATAAATAAAGAGACAAATACGATCACGTTTGATATCGTCATAGACTTTAACGCGCCAGATAGCTCGGCGCTCTACCGCGAAATTTTATCGCAAGTAAGCAGCGCCTACCATAACTATAAGGTCATCATCACGCGTGACACGGACTACAACGGATAGAAATTTAAGGAGCAGACATGAAAATAATCGAAGGAAATTTGGCTTTAAAAGGCGGCGAGAAGATCGCTATCATCAACGCGAGATTTAACCACATCATCACCGATAGGCTGGTCGAGGGCGCGAGGGATGCGTTTTTGCGCCACGGCGGAAACGAGGCGAATTTGAGCCTGATTTTGGTTCCGGGCGCATTTGAGATCCCGATGGCGCTTGAAAAGGCGCTAGCTAGCGGTAAATTTGACGCGGTTTGCTGCGTGGGAGCGGTGATACGCGGCTCTACGCCTCACTTTGACTACGTGAGCGCCGAGACCACCAAAGGCATCGCAAACGTCACGCTAAAATACGGCAAGCCGGTGACCTTTGGCGTGCTAACCGTTGATAGCATCGAGCAGGCCATCGAGAGAGCTGGCTCAAAGGCCGGAAACAAGGGCTTTGAGGCGATGACGGGCGTGATCGAGATGCTAAGCTTATATAAAAATTTGGAGGCGTAAAATGGCAACTCGTCATCAGGTCAGGCAAGCCGTCGTTTCGCTGCTCTACGCGCGCGAAATGGGTAGCTGCAGCGAGGAGTTTGTCGAGGAATTTTTAGAAGAAAAAAAGATCCGAAACGATCAGCGAAGCCTCGCACTATCGCTTTTTCACGGTATTTTGGAGCATGTAGATGAGCTTGATGCGTTACTAAACGCGCGCCTAAAAGAGTGGAAGATAAACGAGATCGGCAGCATCGAGCGCGCAGTGTTGCGACTGGGGGCGTACGAGATGAAATTTACCGCGACCGATAAGGCCGTCATCATAAACGAGGGCATCGAGCTTGGCAAAGAGCTGGGCGGCGACTCGGCGCCGAAATTTATAAACGGCGTGCTAGATGCGCTAAAGGCCGATCTGTGAAGCTCTGCGTCGCGCTTGATCTGGGCTCGAAACAGCAGTGTTTGCAGCTGGCGGAGAGGCTTGCGGACTTTGCGGATAAAATTTGGCTTAAAGTGGGTTTGCGAGCCTATTTGCGCGACGGTGCGGGATTTGTGGAGGAGCTAAAAAAGCTCGGAAATTTTAAAATTTTTCTCGATCTAAAGCTCTACGACATCCCAAACACGATGGCCGATGCCGCCGAGGAGATCGCAAAGCTTGGCGTAGATATGATAAACGTGCACGCAAGTAGC
>JBHRQF010000351.1:0-1825 GCA_042645325.1 Campylobacter sp.
CTCGCTAATGCCCTGAACTAGGGCCAAAACGATGATATGCGAAAGCTCCATCACGCGGCCTTTTGGTTAAATTTAAACGAATTTTTCGCGCTAAATTTGATTTTATCTTTAGCGCAAATTTGCTCGATCGCGCCTTTTTGCGCGTCAAATTTACCCGCGCCGCGAGCTAAATTTAAGATGAAATTTTCGTTGGCGAATCGCCCTGCTTTTTGCCTATATTTTTGCAAACTTTTCCTTTTTATAAATTTGATTTTGCCGCGAGCAAACCGCGTAAATTTGATGCGGGTCTCGCCCGTCAAGAGTCATCAAATTTGCGCTTAAAACAGCGATATTGTCCTCAAATTTGACGGCCATAGCCTTAGCCTAAACCGTCAAATTTAAGAGGCTAAATTTACTTCGCCGTTTTCATGCGCGTTCGCTCGCAAATTCCGCGATCTTTTCAGGCGTGAAGCCGAAGTATTCAAACAATGCGCCCGCCTTGCCGCTCTCGCCGAAACTCTTCATCGAGTAAATTTCATCCGCGAATTTATACCACTCCAGCGCGCTTGCAGCTTCGACGGCGATGATTTTAGTTTGCGGATCTAAAATTTTATCCACATACTCACGCGGCTGCTCGCAAAGCAGGTCAAAGCACGGCGCGGAAACGACATTTGCGCCGATACCGCGAGCAGCTAAAATTTCAGCCGCTTTAACGCAGAGCTCCACTTCGCTACCGCTAGCTATTAGCGTGATTTTGGCGTTTTGCGCGCGTTTTAGCAGATACGCGCCGTTTTCTACGCTGCCAAATTCGCCTTTTTCAAGCGGAGCTAGGCCTTGGCGGCTTAGCACGAAGGCGCTTGGAGCGCGTAAATTTAACGCCGCCTTCCAGCAAAGCGCGTTTTCGTTGCCGTCGGCCGGACGGAATGTGTAAAAATTAGGCATAGCGCGCAGCGTGCTAAGCTGCTCGATAGGCTGATGCGTCGGGCCGTCCTCGCCCACGCCGATGCTGTCGTGCGTAAAGATAAAAAAGTGCCTAACGCTCATCAGCGAAGCGATACGCGCAGACGGCTTTAGATAGTCGCTAAAGATAAAAAACGTCGCGCTAAACGGCAAGAAAAGCCCGTATCTGGCGATTGCGTTGTTTATCGCGGCCATGGCGTGCTCGCGGATACCGTAGTGGATGTTGCGGCCGTTAGGGAAGTCGCCCATGCCCTTTAGCTCGGTTTTGTTCGACGGCGCCAGATCCGCGCTACCGCCGATAAAGCCCGGTAGTGCCCGCGCGATCTCGTTCATGATGATGCCGTTGCTGTCGCGCGTGGCTAGCTTTTTGCCGCTAAAATCAGGGAAATTTATCTTGCTAAAATCAGGATTTAGTAGCGCGTTTAGCATATTTTTGCTCTCGCTGCTTAGATTTTCTACCTTTTTGGTCCACTGAGCTTCGGCTAGGTCGCCCTTTTCTATCGCGGCGCGGAAGCGAATCAGCACGTCCTCGTCAACGGCAAATTTACGCTCAGGATCAAAGCCTGCTGCGATTTTAGCGGCCTTTATGATCTCCTCGCCAAGCGGCGCGCCGTGGCTGTGGTGGCTGCCCTCTAGCTCGCCCGCGCCCTTTGCTATATGGGTGTTTGCGATGATGAGATACGGGCGCTCCTTTTCGGCGGCTTGCTCGAGCGCAAACTCGATCTGATCGTAGTCGTGGCCGTCGATACGCGCAACGTCCCAGCCCTGAGCCTCAAACCTCGCCTTCACGTCCTCGCTCCAAGCGATACTCGTGTCGCCCTCGATCGTGATGTTGTTTGAGTCGTAGATCAGTACGAGGTTATCTAGGCGCAGGTTGCCCGCGACC
>JBHRQF010000352.1:0-1820 GCA_042645325.1 Campylobacter sp.
CAGATACGCAAGTCGGCGATTAAATTTGAGATGCAAATTTTGTCAATTTATAACGCATTTTATAAATAAAAAGAGGTACAACCCGCCGCATAAAAAGTTGAGACGAGCTTGATGATCGCCGCAGAAAAAAGATCAAATTTACAGCCGCAGCTCAAAATCAAATTTAACTCCAAACCCGCAACTACACGTAAATTTTAAAAGCCTCCATGATCAAATTTAAAGCAAAATACCCAAGCAAATCCGAAAAAATCAAAGCGTCAAATTTTAGTCTTTACGTCCAAGCCGCAAGCAGTCGCGCGATTAACAAGTCAAATTTGCCCAGGCAAAAACCAAGCAAAATAAACTCCCGGTGCGCAAGCGTACCAAGCGGCCAAGTAAAAAATCTACGCCGCAAAGATCCTAAACGCCGCCCAGACGCAAAGAGCGCCGACCAAAAAGCCGCCCGCAAATGCCGAAGCGACGTAGATTTTCTGCTTTTTTCTGATCTGCTCGAATTTCTTTTCGTGATGCTTTTTCACGCCCTCAAAGGTCAAATTTAAGATCTTTTCGTTCGTTTGATTTAGCGCATCAGCAAAGCTCTTTATCTGCTCGTCGTTGATATATCGCATAGTCTTGCGCGTCGCGTTAGCCAGGCGCTCGTAGTCCTCGCTGTTTTCCCAGAGTTCGACCACCGTGTTGTTTTCGATGCGCTCTTTTAGTTCTAGCGTCTCTTTTAGCTCGTTTTGTTCGACTAGCTGCGTTCCCATTGCGCCTCCTTAGTTGATAGTTCCTATTTTGTCGCCGTATTTTAGCTTTTGCTCGGCTACTAGATCAAATTTGATCGCGCCCTGCTCGCTAAGGATGAGGATCGTCGAGCCCAGCTCAAACATCCCTAGCTGCTCGCCCTTTTTCGCGCTTAAATTTTCATATTCATAAAGCGCGACGTTGCCGGCGCAGGCGTTGGTCTGTATGCGCGCGTCAAAGTCAAATTTCATCTTTCCCACGTTTAGCGCGCCGACAAAGACCAGCCACATCTTTTTGCCGCTTGCAAGCTTGCATTTTAGCACCACGCGCTCATTTTTAGCGTAAAGATTAGGCACCTTTAGCAGCGCGCTAACGGCCACGCTATATAGCTCGCCGGGCACGTAGAGTGCGGATAATATCCTCATATCGCAAGGCGCGTGATAGCGGTGATAGTCGCGCGGGCTGAGATAAATATTTACGTACTCTAGCTCGGCGTCTCGCTCACTGCGGTCCATGCTATCGCCCAGAAGCTCTGCTATGCCGTACTCGTGGCCCTTAACGCTGATCGCTTTTAGCTCCTTGCTAACTCCGCGCTCCAGGCACGTGCCGTCGCTAGGACTGATGAAGGCCTGCGGCGAAACGTCAAAATTTCGCGGACGCTGTAGCTCGCGGGTAAAAAGCGCCGTGAGGCTCTCGTACTCCTTTGGCTGCTTAAACTCGCTCATGTCGATTTTAAAGCCGCTTACGTATTTTTCATTGATAAAAGTTTGCAAAAACCTCGGAAATTTAACCGCCGCCACAAACCCGAATATCCTAGAAATAACTCCCCTCATACCTCTCCTTTTAGTCTTAATAACGAAATCTCGCTAGGCGCCATCACGCGCACCGGCGGCCCCCAAAATCCAGCTCCGCGGCTAACGTAAATTTGCGTATTTTTGTTCGCGCGGTATAGCCCTGCGACGTATTTTTGATCGAGCCTTACCAGCAGAGAAAACGGGAAAATCTGCCCGCCGTGCGTATGCCCGCTCACCACCAGATCCACGGGCGCGCTTTCGTCCATGTATTTTAAAAACTTAGGCTGATGAGCGAGCAAAACG
>JBHRQF010000353.1:0-1813 GCA_042645325.1 Campylobacter sp.
GTCCTTACGACGTGCGCTTTATAAACCATGATACCAAAGCCGCAGAGAGCTGCAACTTCTGCTTGGATACGAATGTAAAAGACGGTCACGAACCGGCCTGCATCGAGGCGTGCAGATACGAGGCGATCGTATTCGGCGATCTAAACGACGAAAGCTCGCACATCAGCAAGCTGCTTCGCGTCAAAGATAGCCTGCGCATGCATCCTGAGTGCGGCACGAAACCTAGCCTGCGCTATATTCCTGCGGTTAAATTGGGGGTGTGATATGAACGGAGCTATAAATTTCACTGCGACCTTCTCGCACGGCGTTGAGTGGGGCTGGCCGATCGCGGTTTATCTTTTGCTAGCGGGTATGAGCGGCGGCGCTTTGATCGTCGCGATTCTCATCAAATTCTACAAAAAACAGACCGAAAGCACGCCGCTATTTAAAGCTGCGTCGCTGCTATCTTTCGTTACGATTTTACTCGGCATGGTCTGCCTGGTAGCCGACCTTGAGCGACCGCTACTTTTCTGGAAAATTTTGATTAATTATAACTTCACATCGGTTATGTCCGTGGGTGTGGCGGCCCTTTGCGTCTATATCCCGCTTACCTTCGTAGCTTGCCTTTACGCGTTTGAAGAGTGCCTTAGAGAGTTTTTGACGCACAATCTTAACTTTTTAAAAGGGCTTTTCGAGCTTGCGATGAAAATTTTAAACGCGCTTCACCCGCTGCTTCTTGCGCTTACGCTAGTTTTTGCGGTCGCGATCTGTGCCTATACGGGCTTTTTGATCTCGGTTTTAGTTAGATTTCCTATCCTTAATACCGCCGTTTTACCTGCGCTTTTCGTGGCGTCGGGCTTATCGGCGGGTATCGCGGGTTCAAGCCTAATAGCCGCGCTTTTCTTTAAAGCTGACCCGCACGGCGGCGATCTAAAAACCTTGCACGCAGTCGAGTGGCCGGTTTTAGCGATGGAAATTTTACTAATCGGTATGATTTTCGTTTCGCTTATCACAGGCAGCGACGTGCAAAAAGCCGCCAGCGTTGCCTTTAGCGATGGAATTTACGCTCAATTATTTTGGCTAGGCGTCGTGGGCGTAGGATTTTGCGTACCACTAGTTTTAAATTTCGCACTGGGCAAAAAGATCGCTCACACCGCGTTTGCGTTCTACGTTAGCGCGCTTGCCAGCGTGGTCGGAGTATTACTTCTTAGAATGTTTATACTATACGCAGGACAAACTTACGATATAATAATGTAAAACTGCGGAGGGTTAATGAGCGCGCTAAAAATATTAAAATTTTTCATCTCTTACAAGTTCGCGCTCTGCCTCCTTTTTATCCTAGCCGCAGGTGCCGGCGTCGCAACCTTTTTAGAGAGCATTTACGATACGCAAACGGCTAAAATTTTAGTCTACGAGGCGCGCTGGTACGAGTGCGTCATGGGCGCTGCGACGCTGAGCCTGCTCGGCATAATCATAAAAACCAAAATGTGGCGCCGCTTCGGCTCATTCATTCTGCATGCGGCATTTATCGTTATCTTTATCGGCGCGGCGCTGACGCGCTATTTCGGCACCGAGGGCGTGCTGCACGTAAGAGCGGGCGAGAGCGAAAACGAGATGGTGAGCGTCAAGCCATACTTGCAAATCCGCACGCAAGACGCGCTGTTTGAGCATCCGCTAAATCTATCTCAGATCGGCGATAACGATTTTAGCTTCACGCAAACCATAAACTCAAAAAATTTCACCGTCAAATTTGACTCCTATAAACCTGCACACAAAGGCGAGCGCGGTACTCTCGTAGTAAAAGCTGGCTTTGAGGGGCAGCGCGAACAAACAG
>JBHRQF010000354.1:0-1813 GCA_042645325.1 Campylobacter sp.
GGAAAATATATTTTTAGAATCTTACGACGTATTTAAGGTATCGAAAAATGCGAGCAAGCTAAAAATTTACAACGACTTTTTAAGAGACAACAAAAGATACTCCGTAACGCGCTGTTATTATGTCATAGTCGTGGATAATACATTTTTGACCTACTCGCATTTGATGATTTATGAGGAGCTGCTTTATCTTCTGTATTCGCAAAATAAGCTAAAAAACGGCGATTTTTCTTTGACGCTCAAAAAATCGGAGCTCGCGAAAAAATTTAAAACTGACATTACTAAAAGCGCGACCGAGACAATAAAACGTTTTTATGAGATGCAGCAAGTAAAAATAACTATTTTCGTAAAAGACAAAGTCGAAAAACAGATGAATATCATAGAACGCATCGACGCACCCGTGACCGAAAAATACGGCGACATCCCCGAAGAGATCAATATCTCGCTAAATTCCGAGTTCGTGCGGCTCTACCGCTGCGCGTATCTGGATAAGATCGAGTATTTAAATAGCTTTGATATCGAGCAGGGCAGCTTCATCCGCTACTTTATGCAGCACGAGCTGGACGGAGGCGTCAAAAGCTCTGCGATCATCGATAAAATGGGCGTTACGACGTATCTTCCCTTCACTTATAAAAAGCGCTTCGAGCAAGAGATCGCAAGAGTGAGCTTTTACTATAAAAACGAAAAATTTTGCATAAAAGACGGCTTCGTCGTCATCGAAAACCACGAAAACAAGGCGATAGATAATCAAAACGCGTCGATTGAGCTTTTCGGCGTGATATACGAGCAGATAACGCAAAATTGCACCAAAGCCGTTACGCTAAACGAGCAAAATTTAGCGAAGTATTATGCGCGCTTCGGTAGGTTTGAGACAAGTCAGACGGTGTTTAAAATTCTAAGCAACATGGAGCTCATGCTAAATCAATCGATGCAGAAAGAAAACGCGAAGATCGCCTGTTTTTCGCACTTTTTTGAAAGTATCGTCTGTAAAAACGGCAATGAATTTGAAATTTTGATCGAGCTAAATCAAAAGGGTTTTGAGTATATCGTATCGCGTAGCGCAAATTTGGACTTTTGGAACGTCGAAGCCGCAGACTATGGACTCACGCCGTACCCTGCAAATAGCTGTGCGACAAACGGCAAACTGGGGTAAATTTAAGTCGGTAAATTTTAAAATCTATCCGTAAAATACGGGAGTACGCCCGCTGCATCAAGGACAAGGCGCGGGCAAAATTTTAAAAATTTACTCCTGCGTCCTTAGCTCGGCGATGAGCCCGTCAAGCTCGCCGCTATTTTGCGCGCTCAAAAGCCGCTCGTTTATGAGCCGCATTTGCGCCGAAAACTCACTATCAAGCATATCTGCGACGAAATTTTCGCTCTCGCTCTTATCCGTCACCGGATACATATCGCGCCATATGTCGGTTATCCACCAGCCGCACTTCGAGACGCAGGTAAAGTCCTTCAAAACGCCCGTCTTTAGCTTCATCATCACTTCGTCGGTTTGCTTGATCTCGCTTGCGACAAAGTCTCTGTGGATGCCGTCTAGGCAAGTAAAAATGCGGTGTCCTAGGCTTTGGACGCTGTTTTCGGAGCAGATCCTAAACTGAAAGACGCTATCTTTAAAATTTAGATCGGATAAGCAGATTGGATGCTTTTGAGTAAAATTTGGAAACGAATCAAAGCTCCTGTCGTCGATGCTAAGCGCCCAGCTCGAGTTTGGATTTTTGCGGGCAAACTCGCCGAAACTAAGCCTGATAAATTCTTTATAGCTTAGCTCCTCGGCCGTAAAAAAGTCGTAGTTAGCGCAGTTTGCAGC
>JBHRQF010000355.1:0-1796 GCA_042645325.1 Campylobacter sp.
CGCCGGCGGCATCGCAAAAGCCGCGAAATACGGCCTAAAACGCGTCGTCATCGAGCACGTTAATTTTACCTCGAGAGAGGAATTTGACGCCGCGGTCGTAGAGGAAGTCAAGCGAGCAAACGTCGACTTAACCGTGCTTGCAGGCTTTATGCGTATCCTCACGCCCATTTTTACAAGGCAGATTCGCGCGATAAATTTGCACCCGTCGCTGCTACCGCTTTTTAAGGGCGCGCACGCGATAAAAGAGAGCTTTGAGAGCGATATGAAGGTGGGCGGCGTGAGTGTGCACTGGGTCAGCGAGGAGCTAGACGGCGGCAAGATCATCGCTCAGCGCGCGTTTGAAAAGAGCGCGAGGATGGATCTTGAGGAATTGGAAGCCAAAATCCACGCGATAGAGCATGAAATTTTACCTGAGACTATCGTGCAAATTTTGACGGGTAAAGAGTAAAATTTAACGAACTAAATTTATGAGCATTTTAAGTCTTGCTAAAATTTAAAATTTTGCACTCGTTTTTACACTGCGTCAAATTTAAGAATGTAAATTTGCGAAATCATCGCGCGTTGCAAATTTTGCTTGGCGGTTAAAACATCAAAAACGTTAAATTTGGCCGATTTTGCTCTAATACAGTATTTTAGCGGCGCTTGCTAAAATTAAAAATCAAATTTGGCGGCGGGTGTTTGCGCTAAATTTGATCTCGAAATACGTCTGCAAATTTGATCGCAATTTGCCTTCTTGCTTGCAAGTATTGCTAAAAAACCGTAAATTTTAAGCGACAAATTCGTAAAATCCGCAAAATGTGTACTCTGGAAAAAATGATGTAAATTTGACCGACTTTGCGCGTCGCTCAAATTTGAAACAAATTTACGTCTTTGAATACAAATAATTTATCTAAGGGTTGCGTCGTACGCCAATAGAAAAATCAAGCGCAAAATTTGAAGTAAAACAAGTAAAATTTAGCCGAAACAACAGCTAAAATTTAAAAGAAAAGAGGCGGAAAATCTCCGCCAAAAAGTAAAATTATTCGGCTTTAAATCCGCCGCCAAATGCCTTGTAAACGTCTACGACCGAGTCGATAAGGCTCAAATTCGCCGCGATGTCTTGGAGTCTAACCGAGAGTAGGTTGCGCTGCGCGTCGAGTAGCTCCAGGTGCCCCGTATAGCCTTCTTCAAACTGATCCTTGGCTAGCTTATAGATTTTTTCTTGCGAGAGCAGGAGCTCTTTGACCTGATTTAGCGTTAGTTTGGCGTTTTTACGGTTGTTTAGCGCGTCTCTAACTTCTCCAAGGGCCTTTTTGATCGCAGCTTCGTAAGCTACGGCCGCGATTTGCTCGTTGGTTTCGGCTATGCGGACGTTGTTTTTGGTTCTGCCGTAGTCAAAAATTTTCTGCACCAAAGAGCCGCCTATGCTCCACGTGTTGGCGTTGCCGACAAATATATTTTCAAAATCCACGCTAGAAAATCCAAAAAGCCCCGTTAGCGAGATGGACGGTAGATAGTCGGCCTTTGCGACGCCGATTAGCGCGTTGGTGGCGTTTAGATCGGCGTAGGCTTTAGCTACGTCGCTTCTGCGCAGCAGTATGTCTGCGCTCACGCCCGCGCTCACTTCGGGCTCTTTTGGCAGCATTTTAGCGCTCTGCACGGCTCCGTTTAGGATCTCGTCGTTTGATTTGCCCGTTAGTACCGCTACGGACGTTAGGGCCTGAGATAGCGAGGTTTGCACCTCTAGTAGGCTTACTTTCGCGCTTTCTACCGCGGCTTTGCTTTGTAGATAGGTAGTCTCGTTTATGCCGCCTAGA
>JBHRQF010000356.1:0-1796 GCA_042645325.1 Campylobacter sp.
ATTCTTTGTCGTGCTTGTAAAATTTGATTTTCGGACTACGTGCTAAATTTGAGTCGTTGCAAATTTGACTAGCTTTGGCGGTGGGCTAAATTTGAGGCGGTTTGTCTGTTTGAAATGCGGCGTCAAATTTGCTTGCATGGTCTTAAATTTGAATTTGAGAGAATTTAAAAACGCAGCGTAAATTTCCAAAAGCTTCACGCGCCAGAGTTAAATTTACAGCTCCGTCCTGCTATCAAGCGCTTTCATAAGCGAGAGAAGGTCGATATTTTCGAGATTTACGCCAGTTGGTACGCCTTGGGCTATCTTGCTAAATTTAACATCCAAATCGCTTAGCTTATCCTCGATAAACACCATCACCGCGTCGCTGCTAAGCCCTGGCGTGAGTGCAAAAATAATCTCGGTTACGCCGTTTTGGCGGATGACATTGCGTAGTTTTTCGGTTTGTTCCGGCGTTATCTCTTCTAGCACGAAGTAGCGACCGCGGTAGATCGCGCTTTGCTCGAAAACTAGGATATCCTTTGGGCTTTCTACGACTGCTAGTAGCTCCTTATCTCGCGTTTCGTCGCTGCAAATGTCGCAAATCTCATCCTCGCTAAGCCCGCCGCAAATTTGGCATTTGCCCGTAAATCTCACGGCGTCCTCGATGCTTTGTGCGAGCTTTAGTCCGCCGAAACTATCCTTTAGGCAAACGTGATAGGCGTAGCGCTGGGCGGACTTTTTGCCCACGCCAGGCAGTCGCTCAAAGGCCGCCACGAGCTCGTTAAATTTCTCAAGCCCTTTTTTCAATGCTTTCCTTTGGATTGGTGCAAATTTTAAATGAGTGGAAGCCATCCTCGTAGGAGTATTTTAGGCTAAATTTGTGCATGCGGCAGATGTGGTCGATGATGTAGAGGCCTAGCCCCATGCCGCTGCTTTTGCTGCCCTTTTCGCGGATAAAGGCTTGCATGTAGTACTCGATAGGATTTTGTAGCGGTTGGCCTAGATTTCTCACGACTATGCCGTCTATGTCGCAGATAACCTGCGCCTTTTTGTCGTCGGCGTATTTTAGGGCGTTATCTATGAGATTTTTGATCGCGAGCGAAAAGAGTCCGAAATCCACGCGTAGCAATATATCTCGGCGGATATCTACGTCTACTTTTTCTTCAAATTTATCTAGCATCAGCATGTCGCGCGCTTGGTCAAGGACGTTTGAAAAGTATGACTCCTGATAGTTTAGCGCGTAGTTTTTGGATAGTAGCTGCTCGATCTTGCCAAACTCGTTTATGAGCATATCTAGACGCTCAAATATCGCTATCAAGCGCGTTTTGTGCGTAGGATTTTGCACCATCTCTGAGACTATACGACCTTTGCCGATCGGCGTTTTTAGCTCGTGCATGATCGTGCGTAAAAACAGCTGTCTAGAGCGCAAAAGCTCCCTGATTTTACTAGCTGCGGCGTCAAATTCTATCGCGACCTTGGCTATCTCGTCGTCGGAGTCGGGTTTGGCGATATTTACGTCCATGTTTCCCGCGCCAAATTTCCTGATGTCAGAGCTTAGTTTTTTAAGCGGCATCAGAGACTTCATCACCGAAACGTAAAGCGACACAAGAAGCGCCGTCGTGAGTATAAAGCCCACCCAAATCGGGTCGTTTATGTTTTTCGTATCGTCGCTTTCGAGTAAAATTTGAAACGACGTGTTTTTGATATGCAGATAAAGTCCGTCCTGAAAAAGTAGCGACTGAAAAAGCCCCAGCGGTGTTTGTTTGGCGAAGACTACTTTGCCGCCGTTTGTGATGTCGGCGGCAAATTTATCGTTT
>JBHRQF010000357.1:0-1794 GCA_042645325.1 Campylobacter sp.
AAAGTATACTTTATAAAAATTTAGGGGCTTTTGAGCCAAATTTATCAAATTTAGCTCAAATTTGCGTTAGATGTTATTTTTGAAGGTCGCTTAAATTTACTATAAAAGGCACTGAGCGAACGCCGGCGGCAGAGTATTTTTGTCTTAAATTATCCATCGCTTTAACGTCCGCGTCGCTAACGGCGCCGTCTGCAACCTTATAGTCGTCCGCAAAATATTTTCGTAAAATTTTGATCTTGTCGCTATCGGTTTTCGCGCTTGCTGCATCTTTATAGATCAAAAAGCTTTTTTGTAAAGACGAAACGTCGTGAACCGGAGTTAGGATTAGCTTTACGTTGCTTTCTTTTAGCGTCGCTTCGATCTTTTCAAGCTCTAGGCGGCAGTATGGGCACTCAGGATCGGAAAACATCACGATAGTCGGCTTTTTAGAGTCGTTTCCTAGAGTGATGATATTTTCTTTTTGCTCGTTTTTATAGACTTTTGAGATGTTTTTCGCCGCTATTTCCTTTTTTATCTCTTGCAAGTAGGCTTTTTGCGCCTTTAGGTCGATGATATCAGGGAAAAGTAGGTCGCCTTTAGTAAAGATAACCTCGTCTTGGCTAACTTGACCGTTGCTCAAATTTACCACGACCGCTTCGATTCCGTCGGTTAACGGTTTGCGCTCAGTTACATTTACTTTCACGCCCTCGCCGACCATCTGCGAGTAAAAACCTACCACTTGCTCGTTTGACGCCGCAAACATCGCAGAGGCCGCCATTAGCGACAAAACTATTTTTTTCATTTCATTCCTTTTTAAAAATTTGCGCGGATTATATTAGCTTTTTATAAATAGATAAAAAATCACGCTTTTAAAACTCTATCCGTACCGTTTTTTACGATATTTGGATCCAGATCAAGTTGCTCAAGGTAGGCGATTACGTATTTTCGGCTCAGATTTAGCGCCTCTTTCGCGTTCGTTACGTTTACGGATCCTTGCGCGGCGATGATGGCTTTTAGCTTCGCAAGCGCCTCGTTTAGGGCTTTTGATGTTACGAAAAGATTATGCGCGAGCCTCACCACGCGGCCGATGCCCGTTAGCTTTTTTAGCGCGTTATCGCCGCTAACGCGGTCTATCTCAAGCTCGTCGTAGATGTTATAGGGCGCCAGGGGAGCTAAATTTCCGCTTTGCAAAATCTCGTAAATTTTCTCCTCGAGCCTGATTTTTAGCTTGCTCATATCTACGCCCGTTTTGGTATAGACGCCGTCGTTTTTAGCGATCATGCCCGCGCTTTCTAGCTCGTCAAGCGCCTTTTGAGCTATATTTTCGCTAGCCCATGAGAGCTTTAGGCTGATGCTTGTAGCCGAAAATACCGCAAATTCGTTCTTTTCTATCATAAATTTGACCGCGCTTTTTATGCGATCGACCGCGCTTAGATCGTATATATTTAGCGCTTTTTCATCGACGAATACGTTTGGCGTTTGTTTTGCTATCGCTACGGCCTCCTCGTGATTTAGACCGAAGCGCTGATAGGCCGAGATGATGCCAAAGCCGTTTTTATGCGTATCTTTTAGCATCGCAAATGCGCTTACGAAGCCCTTTTTAAGCAACGCGTTTAAAAACGAAATTTTGCTTGATTTTTTCATCGGTTCGCTCACGGCGTTTAGCACCCTGCCGCCGCCTATGACGCGACCGTTTGCGATGAGCACGAAGGGTTCGTCAAATTTTAAAAACATATCCCGCTCAAATTTAAATGTCGCAAATATCCCGCCCTCTTTTTCGCTAAGAACGAGCGCTTTTGCGGGCGCGGCCTTTGC
>JBHRQF010000358.1:0-1787 GCA_042645325.1 Campylobacter sp.
GACCAAATTTGAATGCTTGCTTTTACTAAAATTTGATTTAAAAAACGAAGCGAAATTTTAAACAAAAACAAAAGGTAGAGTCTTTCGGCGAGCGCAAATTTCGGCAAATTTATCGCTCGCTCGCTCGCTACCAGCGCTTAGTAAAAGGCAAATTTAACTAACCTTTTTCGGCTTAAACGCCCTTTTTGCCGTCATATAAAAGCCGCTAAATATAAATAGCGCCATCAAAAGCGAAACGACCGACCACAAAATTTTACCCGCAAGCCCGAAAAAGTACCCCGTGTGCAGCTGATAGTTCGTGCTTTTTACCATACCTACGGTTATGCCCTCGGTTTGCTTTTGCTCCGTCATCTTGCCCTCTTTTACGTTTACGGCGGTCATTTTTGGACGAGCGGTATTTGGCGCGTCCGGCTCGTAGTATCTGACGTTTATCTTATCTCCGGCCGCGAGCATCAGGCTAAATTCTTTATACTCTATGCCGCTTGATCTGAATATCTCATAAGCCTTCTGCGCATCGCTAAATTTATACTCGGCGTTCTTTTTGCCCTCTGTTTTTGCGGGCGCTCCGTCTTTTTGCGCAGTCTCTTTGGGCAAATTTTGCTTGCTAACGAAAAGCTCCATCACCGCGCCGTTATACCAGCGGTACGACCACATGAGCCCAGTTAGGCAGATGATGAGATAGATTACTGCGCTTAGGACGCCAAAACTCGTGTGTAGGTTGTGAAAAAGGGCGTATTTTTTGAGTTTAAAATTCGGCTTTATCGCCTCGGCAAATTTGCGTTTTAGTCTTGGAAAATGCAGCCAAACGCCGCTTATCACGAGCACTATCATCGCGACTGTACTAGCGCCCACGATCTGCTTGCCTACCTCGCCTGCGGTTTTATTGCCAGTTAGCGCAAAGCCTAAATTTCGGTGCAGAGACATTACGGTGCGAACAAAGGCGACTCCATAGTCCTTGCCGATGATCTGCGCGGTGTACGGATCGACCAGATAGGTATCGCTATTGCTAGCATAAATTTTGACCGCTTCGTTTTCGTTTTTGGGTAGCACAAGCCTTGCGGGCTGTTTAACGCCCGTTTGCTCGCTAAAGCTTTGCAAGATTTTTTCCGCACTTAGCATTTCGCCGGTTTTTTCGACCTTGACGGAGTTTAAATTTATGATCTCCTCAAGCTCGTGTTGATACGACAAAATCGCACCCGTAACGCCTATAACGAGTAGCGGAACAGCAAAAATAATCGATAAAATCAGGTGGAGATTAAACAAAAACTGATTTCTTCTTAAAGCCTTTTTTAAAAATGAAAGCAAGTTGCATCCTTTAAATTTGATTTTGATTATATTCAAAGGCCGTGATTATATAAGTTAATGCTTAAGAAATTGTTAAGTCTAAAAAACCTTAATCCCGCATTTAGCAAATTTGAGATAAAATCGCTCAAATTTAAACAAGGAAAAAAAGATGAGCGATATCGGCGTAGTGGTGCTTGCCGCGGGGCTTGGCACTAGAATGAAATCAAGCAGGCCAAAGGTGCTTTTCGAGCTTTGCGGAGAGCCGATGATTATCCATATTTTGCGCAAGGCTTATGAGATCAGTAGCGACGTGAGCGTGGTTTTGAGCTATCAAAAAGAGCTAGTGGGAGCCAAAATCAAAGAAATTTTCCCTCAAACTAAAATTTACGAACAAAATTTAAAAGAGTTTCCGGGCACTGCGGGCGCGCTAAAAAACATACCGTTAAATAGCGAATAAGGCTTTGGGTAAGGCTTCCTTTGCTCATTCCTGCAAAAATAAGTTC
>JBHRQF010000359.1:0-1760 GCA_042645325.1 Campylobacter sp.
ATTATATGTTATTCTTACGCTTAAATTTCGGTCGCATTTTAGGCTATAATTTCGGCTATGAAATACACAAATTTAAAACAAATACAATCATTTTTGGGCAAATTTAAAAAAATAACCGCAATCAGACGCGCGGGCGATATGGCGATATTTATCGAATTTGACGGCGAGCTCGGGCTGTTTTTTGATCTCAGCAAGGCTGACTCAGCGATCTACGCAAATCCCGATTTTTTAAACGTAAAAGAGTACAAAGCGCCCTTTGACGTCGCGCTTAAAAAGCGTTTTTGGGGGGCTAAAATTTTAAATTTAAGCGTGCCCGAGGGAAATAGAATTTTAAAGCTAGAGTGCGAATTTCAAGGCTCGTATAAGAGTCTAGCCTCGAGCCTGTTTTTGGAGTTTACGGGGCGATTTACCAACACTATCATTACGGACGAAAAGGGCGTCATCGTCGAGGCTTTGCGCCATATAGATAATAATTTTCGCGTGATAAAACCGGGGCGCGAGCTGCTAGAGCTGCCGCCGGCAGTGATAAAAGAGCGCCAGACGCCGCCGATAACGGATTTTGCGCGGTATTTTAGCGAGGAATTTAAGCGCGTAAATAACGCAAAACTAGAAAATCTGCGTGCCGTAAAATCTGCCGCGATAGAGCGCAAAATGCAAAATTTAAGCGAGATTTTATCAGGCCTTGAAAACGAAGCGGATCTAAATGCGCAAAGCGAAATTTTAAGCAAAAATGCGGGGCTGATCTTATCAAATTTACACGCGCTAAAGGACTACGAGCGCGAGGTAACGCTAAATGATTTCGAGCGAGGCGAGGTGAAACTCGTGCTGGATGATAGTCCTAAAATCGCTGCAAACGCGATGTTTGCCAAAGCAAAAAGGCTAAAGCAAAAGGCTGCAGGTCTAATCATCGAGCGACAAAATTTGACCGAAAAGCTGGAGTTTTTATCAAATTTACAAACGCTCGTAAACGAAGCAAAAAGCGCTGAAGAGCTAGAGATCCTAGCGCCTAAAAAAGCTCGCGCCGCAAAGCAAAAAGAGCAAAATCAAAACGTCGAGGATTTTTACGTCGAGGGCTATAAAATCAGCATCGGACGCAACGAAAAAGGCAACGTCTGGCTGCTAAAAAACTCGAAAAAAGACGACATCTGGATGCATCTAAAAGACCTGCCGTCCGCGCACGTCATCATCAAAACCGCAAAAAGCGCTCCCAGCGAGGAAATTTTGAGATTTGCGGCGAAAATTTGCGTAAATTTTAGCGTCAAAAGCGGCGGGACGTACGAGGTTGATTTTACCAAACGTAACAACGTCAAAATTACGAGCGGCGCAAATGTAAATTATATTAATTTTAAGACGATATTAGTAACAAAGCACGACTAAAACAGGAGGCGAAAATGGCTGTAACACCGCTTGGCAATACGATTTTTATCAATCAAAACGTAAATATGGTCTCAAACAAGGTCGCCGACGTCCAAAATAGATTTGACCTGCAAAATCTTGCCGCCGCATCGCTAGCTAGCGACGAAAAACAAGAGGTCTCCGAAGTGCGACCGACCGAGGAAACCTACAAAATCGACCCCGAAAACGAGCACGAAAAGCAAAAGGGCAAGCAGGAGCAGGGCGAGCTCGCCTCGGAGCAAAAAGGCGAAAACTCTGACAACGAAGACTCCGAAGAGCACGTCGCGGCTAACGACTTCCCGCAGGCATCGCAGCTTTTTCATCATCTTGATCTTAAAATTTAAGCTTACGGGCTTAAATTTGAC
>JBHRQF010000360.1:0-1756 GCA_042645325.1 Campylobacter sp.
TATTTCTCCACGCTAAATTTAAACCACAAAAGCATAGGCGCAGCGACGAATATCGAGCTAAGCGTACCGATGACTATGCCAACTATCAACGCCAAAGAAAATCCGTGTATCATATCTCCGCCAAACAAAAATAGCACGACGACCGTGATGAGCGTGGTGCCCGAGGTGAGTATCGTTCTAGTTAGCGTCGCGGAGACTGATTCGTTTATTATCGTATCAAGATGCGTGCTCTTGCTGGTTTTGATATTTTCTCGAATACGGTCAAAGACGATGATCGTATCGTTTAGCGAGTACCCCACGACTGTAAGGATCGCCGCAAGAGTGTCCAAATTTACGTCGATGTCAAAAAAGCTGATCGCGCCCATCGTGATCACGACGTCGTGTATCTCCGAGGCCACCGCCGCCATCGCAAATCTCCACTCGAATCTAAACGCGATGTAGATCAAAATGCCAACAAGCGAGATCGCAAGCGCCATAACGCCTTTTTCGCGTAGCTCGTCGCCGACTTTTGGTCCGACCACGTCCGTACGGCGGATCTCAAATTTACCCGTATCTTTTAAAAGCTCGGCTACGCTAGCTCCGACGTCGCTACCTAAATTTGAGTTTGCCCCCGAAAATCTAATCGTAACTTCTTCCGCCGAGCCAAACTCCGTAACGCTCGCGTTTTTATAAGCTTCGTCTTTTGTCAAAGCCGCGCGAATTTTATCCAGCGAGACCGCGCTATCGTATTTCACTTGGATGAGCGTACCGCCGGAAAAGTCGATGCCGTAGTTAAAGCCTTTCGTCGCCATCAAAAAAAGCGAACCGAAAAATAGCACGGCTGAGACGGCTAGCGCGATGTAGCGCTTGCTCATAAAATCATAAACATGTGCCTTTGAGAAAAATTGCATTTATACCCTTTTATAACCGAACCAAAACCGCGTGTTACCGCTTTTTTCTATTTTATTTATAATCGTATCAAACATACCGTGAGTACCCAAGATCGCCGTTATCATCGAGGCGATGATACCTATGCCCATAGTAACGGCAAAGCCCTTGACCGGACCCGTACCGTAGGCGTAAAGTACGACCGAGGTGATAAGCGTGGTCAAATTTGCGTCTATGATCGCGCTCATCGCGTTCTCGTAGCCCTTTTTCACGCTCGTTGCGATACTGGCCCCGTCGCGCAGCAGCTCTCTGATACGCTCGTTTATTATGACGTTAGCATCGACCGCCATACCGATGGTTAGCACTATACCTGCCATTCCCGGTAGCGTTAGAGCAGCGCCGAACATCGCCATCACGGCGACTAGTATTAAGATATTTGCGACAAGCGCGATATTTGCCAAAATGCCGCTAAATCCGTAATAAGCTATCATAAATAGCACGACCAAAACCGAAGCCGAGGCTAGCGCGATCATAGATTGTCTTATACTATCGGCGCCCAGACTTGGTCCTACGCTTCGTTTTTCTAGCATTTTTACGGGAGCTAAAAGAGCGCCGCTTCTAAGAGCGATAGCTACGTCGTGAGCCTCCTCTACGCTAAATCCGCCGCTTATCTGACCGCTTCCGCCGCCGATTCGCTCGTTTATCGACGGAGCCGAGTAAACCCTACCGTCAAGCACGATAGCTAGGCGTTTGCCGACGTTTGCGCCGGTAAAATCGCCGAAAATTCTAGCTCCCTCGGCGTTTAGAGTAAAGCTAATAACGGGCAAGCTGTTTCGCTGATCAAAGGCAACTCTAGCGTCCGTTAGCATCGCGCCGTCAAGTACGGGGA
>JBHRQF010000361.1:0-1752 GCA_042645325.1 Campylobacter sp.
CTCCTCGATGACGGTCTGCTCCTCGTTCTTGCCTTTGTCCATCAGACCCGCACAAAGCTCATATGTGTAGCCCTCGTCGCCCTTTTGCGTCAAATTTAGCTCGCGTCCTTCTTGCAGGTTAAACCAAACGGCGGGGCGAAACTGCTTAACCAGCAAAAACGCGTCCTTATCCTCGTGATAAAGCAGTACCGAGACGCTATCGTGGGCCTTGATACACTCCCATCTGACGGACTTTTCGCACAGATCAAACGAAATTTGATACGGCTTTACGTAGCGCGGAGAGGTTAAATTTTCTATCTTGATATTTTTTACAGCAGTATCCATTTTGCCAGTCCTAAAAAGCTAAAAAATCCGACCGTATCGGTAACGGTGGTAAGCAGCACGGCCGAGCCGACGGCCGGATCGATGTTAAATTTCTTTAAGCTTAGCGGTATCAAAGTACCGAAAAATCCGGCGAAAAACAAATTTATCAGCATCGAAGCGCCGATAACTACGCCAAGCATCGGGCGGTTAAACCATAGCGCAGCGATAATGCCCATCAAAAATGCAAAGGTTAGTCCGTTTATAAGCGCGATGCCAACCTCGCGTTTTAGCGCGTTTGCGGCGTTTTTAAACTCGATTTCTCCCAAAGTTAGTCGGCGCACCGTAACCGTAAGCGCCTGCGTGCCGGTGTTTCCGCCCATGGATGCTACGATTGGCATCAGTACCGCGAGCGCTACGTAGCTAGCTATCGTCTCGTCAAAAAGCCCTATGATCGATGAGCTAATAAGCGCGGTAAATAAATTTATAAGCAGCCAAACAGCGCGCGCGCGAGTGGCCTTAATCAGGCTCGTATCCTCTTCCTCAGCCTCGTCGTCGACGCCGGCTAGGTTATAAATTTGCTCCGTGGCGCTCTCTTTTATAAAGTCGTGGATGTCGTCAGTGGTGATACGACCTAGCAAATAACCCTTGCTATCGACGACCGCGATCGAGTTCATATCGTAGTTTTCGACCGTTTCTACGACCGTCTCGATAGGCTCGTTATCAACGGCCACGTTGGGTTTATATTTATCCTCTTCGCTCTTTGCGATGATCTCTCTTAAGGTTTGGTTAAAGTCAAATAATATCAGATCTTCAAGCGGCACCGCATGGAGCAAAACGCCCTTTTTATCGGTGATAAAAAGCTGCGAAACGTTTTCTAGCTTGCCCTCTTCTTTTTCGCGTCTTAGGCGCTCGACCGCCGTTTTTAGCTTCTCGTCGATATGCGCGCTAAAAAGCTCCGTCTGCATAAACGCGCCCGCTTCGCCCTCGTCGTAGCTGCGAATACGTAAAATCTCCTCCTGATCATCCTTATCTAGACCATCAAAGAGCTCTTTAGCCTTTTGCTCGTCGATCTCCTCGATATACTCCAAAAGCTCGGCCGCGTCGTCACTCTCTAGCTCCTCGATCGCCTCGATGATCTTGTCGCTTGGTATCTGCTCGATCACGTCCTTTAACATGTGATCGGGCATCTCCATCGCTACGTCGCCCAGGATCTCTGGGTCTAGCTTTTCGAGATACTCGCCAAAGAGCTCCTCATCGTGCTTTTTAAGCGTTTTTAGGTGCTGGGCGAGGTCGGCGGGGCTTAGTTCCTTGTCGATCGTCTCGTTTAGGTGCGAGTCTAGCAGCTCTTTGGCTTCGTTTAATTGCTCGTTTTCTTCCATCATTTACTTCTTTTTGTCGCTTGACTCGGCGGTTTTACCTTTTGATTTGGCCTTTTTGTCGGCGGCGTCT
>JBHRQF010000362.1:0-1751 GCA_042645325.1 Campylobacter sp.
AAATAAAATTTACGAAAAAGATGAGGCAAAGAGCAGCGAGGCTAAGTGCGAGTTTGTTCAAATTTATCCCTTAAGTCAAATTTGCGAAATCTTAACCAAATGGCGGTTAAATTTGAGTGAAATTTGGATGAGAAATTTGAAAAAGCGGGGAAATTTAAATAAAGGCAAATTTGACTAAATTTAAAAGCCGAATTTAAAAAAGAGCGGCAAAGGCTAAAATTTAACCCTTGCCGCGAGAAATTTATCGGTGTAAATTTATATGCCGAAAACTCGGAGTGCAAAAATCAAATTTATCTAGAAAGCTTTAACAGATACCCGTCCTGCGTCTTTTCGATCTCGTGTTTATAGCTGCCGTCGAGATCAAAAACTACGCGGTAAAATTTGCCGTGCGAGCCAAAAAGAGCCGTTTTAAACGCGCCGCAGTCAAGCTCGTCTTTTCTAGTATTTACGTCCGTTTGCGAGGCGAAGTCGATCACGACCTTGGTGCCTTTGTCGATCGAGTAGTCCTTTAGCTTCTCGTCGGTCGTGAGGATCTTGATCTGCATCGGATAGATCTCGAATTTCGTCTGCTTATAGACGATCTGCTTTTGCGGTTGCGGCTTTTCAAGCGGTTTTATGACGACATCTTTTAGCGGCTCTTGCACGGTCATGTTGCGCTCGGTAGGCTTTGGCGCGACGTCTATCGCGGCGGCTTTTGGCTCCTCTTTAGTGACCGAGACGTCGGGCTTTTCTACGACGACAGGTACTGCGATCTTGCTTAGCAAAAACTCATCCTGCCAAGAGATGCTTTTGTTTATATCGACGGTTTTTTCCTTGATACTGCCGTCGAGGCTTTTGTATTTTAGCGTGACGGAGATGAAGTTTCTAGCGTCGGCGGGAAATTTGAAATTTTGCTTCTCAAAAGGCGGCAAATTTTCCACGACGTTGCTGCTGGCCATGCTCGCGTTTACATCGCCCGAGGGCACAAAAGGATTTTCTCTGCCAAAAGCCAGCCCGCAGGCCAGCGCCAAAAGCCAAATTTTACCGATTTTCATAACTCCCCCGTTTTTAAATTTATAAAGTTAAATTTACCCGCCGCTGCTAGGCTCAAGCTCTTTTAGCTCGAAATACGCCTTTTGCAGCTGGGCGTTTTGTTTTTTTAGCGTTTCGACGTCGCGTTCTAGCTGCGTTTTTTGCTCTTGCAGGCTTAGCATCACGTCTAGCGAGCGCTTGCCAAAGATTATATTGCCCACATAGATACCAAAACATATCACGCAAAACGCTATAAGCGTAAATCTGAGAAAAAGCCTGAAATCAAACGGCTTTTTCTCGACGTATTCGTCTAGGACTTCGCTCAAATTTGATTTCCCAAAAACTCGTCCGTCTCGCGCTCGAATTTATTAAAGTATTCGTTTACCAATGCGTCGATATTTTTAACCAAAGTACGATCTGCGCGACTAACCACGTCAAGCCCGCGTAAAAAATCAAGCATAGCGCCGTAAACTCGTTTTTGCGCATATCCCCAAAACGAGTCGTTTCGCTCTTTGTCGTATTTGCGAGACAGTCTAACCATCTCCTCAAGCCCGGCGCCCATTAGATCGCTAACGTCGATATGAGCCGGTAGTCGCTCCTTTAATCTAAACGCCATAGCTCTAAGCGCCGGCGTATAAGCCAGTACGATATCGTCTTGTTCTTTTTTTATCGTTTGGGCGTAGGGATTAGGCTGCTTTTGCATTGCTTTCGTCGCCCCTACCCAAGGTCTGCTTTATTAG
>JBHRQF010000363.1:0-1751 GCA_042645325.1 Campylobacter sp.
TCCTTAAACGCATAAACTATAAGCGTAGCAAGGCTCAAAAACGGCACGAAAGGCAGCTCGTATCCGCGTTTTCGCACGATGACGTAGGCTGGCAGCGTCAGTAGCGCCGAGACATAGATCGCCATGAGGCCAAGCTTGATGCCCAAAATCGCTCCCATAACGCCCGCGATAAAGATGTCCGCAGAGCCCATAGCTTCACGCTTGAGAGCCAGGCTAACGACCGCGCGCAGTAACCAAAATGCAAACATAAAAATCGCAGCGTTTATAAACGAATCAAAGGCGCGCAAAAGCTCATCAGAGTCAAAAGAGGCGGGTAGATTAAAACCGTAAAGTAGCGAAAATGCGACGCTGGCAAAAAGTAGCGGATCCGGAACAGCCTTGTAACGAAAGTCGATGAGGCTAAGCGCTAGCAGCAAGATAAAGCAGATGCCAAGCATCGCCGCCTTAAAAATCGCGGCGTAAAAGCCGTCCGTAAGAGGCTCAAGTCCGTGCGTCTCAACGCAATACGCAAGCACGCAAAGCAGGCCGCTAGCGAGTTCTACGAGCGGATACTGAAAGCTGATTTTTTCGCCGCAAAACGCGCACTTGCCGCGTAAAAACAGCCACGCAAAAATCGGGACGTTATGATATGGCTTTAGCGGAGTTT
The DNA here is from genome assembly GCA_042645325.1 of Campylobacter sp. Lineage (GTDB taxonomy): Bacteria > Campylobacterota > Campylobacteria > Campylobacterales > Campylobacteraceae > Campylobacter_A. The sequence continues at coordinate 647 of JBHRQF010000363.1, forward strand.
TACAGCTTTGGCAGTGCGAGGCGGGGAAATTTATGCTCTCGCCGCGCGGCATGCGGTAGATCAGGACGTTGCTAAAGCTGCCGACTACGGCGCCCAAGATAAAAAACAATAAAATAAAAAATACAACGGCGAAAATCATAACTCTCCTAATTTAATTTATAATGCATTTGGCTGCTTGCGGTTGTTTTGGGCTAGCGGCGACGTTTTTAAGCAATGTTCGCGCAAATTTGCCGCGCGATTTGAACTAAAATTGGACTCGTTATTTGCGCCGCAAAAAGCATAAAACACAAAATTTAAAGGCGATTCTAGCGAAATATTGCCTTGAATGATTTTAAATTTAAAGATTTCGGTTCAAAATTTATGGAAAATAGCATTGCGGCAAGGCCTTTATTTGTCAAATTTAAAGGCACTTTCTCGGCGAGCGAATCAAATAAAACGACGTAAATTTAAAAGATAGCAGCAGTCAAAAACACCAAATTTTAAAGTCCGCCAAACCTTCTATCTTTTTTCTTAAATTTGGCCGTTATCTGAGCCAGCTCCTCGCGGGTAAAATCTGGCCAAAGCGTAGGCGTAAAAGCAAACTCGGCGTAGCTAGCCTGCCAAAGCATAAAATTTGACAGTCTCTGCTCGCCGCCGGTGCGCACGAGAAGGTCGATGGGTGCTGGCTCATCAAGGCAGGCTTGCAGGCTATCTTCGCTTAAATTTAGGGCTAGGTTTTGGGCGTCAAATTCGCCTCCGTTTTTTTCGCAAAATCTCCTAAAGGCTCTTAAAATTTCATCTTTTGCGCCGTAGTTTAGGGCTAAATTTAACTTTAACCGCGAGTTTTGAGCGGTCGCGTTTTTGATCTCCTTAATCTCGTTTTTTAGCTTATCGCTTAGCGGGCTTTCGTCGCCGATAACGTTAAATTTGATGCCGTTTTTGATAAAACTATCGCGTTTTGATAGCAAAAACTTATGTAAAAGCTCCATCAAAAACGCCACTTCGCTCTTTGGGCGCTTCCAGTTTTCGGTGCTAAATGCATAAAGGCTCAGCACCGCCACGCCCTCGTCGATGCAAAACTCGCACATTTGCTCCACGACGTTTGTGCCCGTTTCGTGCCCTTTGG
>JBHRQF010000364.1:0-1742 GCA_042645325.1 Campylobacter sp.
ACGAAGTCGCAAACGATATGGTGCAAATGCAGTATAAAAAAATCATATTTTACTCCGACAAGCATGCGGACAAAGAAGAGAGCGTCGAGGGCTACTACCGCTACATCACAACCGATCTAGCCAGCCAGACTCAAGCAAATAACGATCTAAACGACGCAAATACAGCTATCCATAAAGTTGCTATGTCTGAGTACCAGTCAGTTAGCGGCGTAAATTTAAACGAGGAGCTTACAAACCTCATACGCTTTCAAAGCAGTTACGGCGCGGCGGCTAAAATCATCACGACCGTAGAAAAGATGCTCGATACCTTGCTCACGCTAAAGCAATAAATTTAAATTTCTTTTAGCCTTTTTGGTTTAAAATCTCGGCCAAAAAGGCTAAAAATGGACTTAAAAACCCTCCTGGATCAAAACGTAATCTCTAAAAATACCCATGCGGACTTGTTTGCCGCCGCCGATCCGCTCCAAGTCGCTAGCAAATTTAAAACGCCTGAGATATCGCTCATCTGTGCGCTTTTTGCCTATGGCAATGCAAAACTCATCGTAAATTTCCTAAATTCGCTTGACTTTTCGCTACTGGATAAAAGTGAGGAGCAAATCATTTCAAATTTGACGCGGCACAAATACCGCTTTCAAAGCTGCGAGGACGTGTGGCAGATTTTTATCACCGTTTCGCGCCTAAAAAAGCACGGCGATATCGAAAGCGCGGTGAGAGCGGGCTTTGAAAAAGGCGGCTCGATTATAGACGGTATAAACGAGCTTATTAAATTTATCTATTCGCTCAATCCTTACCGCTCGGAGGGATATGAGTTTTTTTTCGGCAAGCCTTACGAAAAAGTGCCTCAAAGCCCGTATAAACGCTACAATATGTTCCTTCGCTGGATGGTGCGAGATAGCGACATCGACCTCGGGCTCTTTAAAAGCCTGCCAAAAAGCAAGCTACTCATGCCTCTTGACGTGCACACGCACCGAGTTTCGCTAAATTTGGGCTTAATCTCTCGCAAAAGCTATGACTTTAAGGCTGTGCGCGAGCTAACGGACAAGCTTTGCGAATTTGACCCTGCTGATCCGATCAAATACGACTTTGCGCTCTACCGCATCGGGCAAAGCGGCGAACTAGCGCAAATTTTAAGCGAGATAAAGTAAATTTGACGAGTTTTGCTTTGCGAAAAACAGAGGCAAATTTGAGGCATTGCGGCGCATTAAATTTAAGAAAATTTAAAGCCGAAATTAATCAAATTTAGGCTATAGTTACACCGCAATTACATTTTAAGGAGAAAAAATGAAAAAAATCGTTTTAGCTAGCGCGGCTCTAGGCTGCCTACTCGCTACTAGCGCCCTTGCACACGAGGAAAAAGTCTTTGATCCAAAGGCAGGCAAGCACCTAGTCGTAACTATGGAGCAACTAAGCGAAAAAGGCAACACCGTCGTGGGCGAGGTTGTAGCGATCGAGACTAACTATGGCGTGGCGTTGTTCCCAAATCTTAAAGGCCTTGAGGGCGGCGCGCACGGATTTCACGTGCATCAAAACGCTGACTGCGGCGCGAATGAAAAAGGTCTAGGTATGAAAGCGGGCGGCCACTGGGACCCAAGCGACGCCAAAAAACACTCGTTTGCATGGGACGACAACGGCCACAAGGGCGATTTGCCTGCGCTTTTCGTTGATGCCGAGGGTAACGCGGTTTATCCTGTGCTAGCTCCGAAAATCAAAACTATCGATGAGCTAAAAGGTCACTCTCTAAT
>JBHRQF010000365.1:0-1734 GCA_042645325.1 Campylobacter sp.
TCGTAATCTAGAACAGATCGCACCTATAAGCAAAATTCGCACGCTTCTAAACTCTAAAAATCGTTTTAAAGCGTCGGCTAAAGCGGTAAATTTACTTGGCTCTCGCCTTTTTCACACACGCGCCTACCGCATCCATCACCGCCGCGCGAAACCCGCCTTTTTCCAGCGTTTTAACCGCTTCTATCGTCGTGCCGCCGGGCGAGCAGATTTCGTCTTTTAGGGCTGCTGGGTGTTTGCCGCTTTTTAGCATGAGCCGCGCAGAGCCCGCGATGCTAGCCGCGACGGCTTCATACGCCAGCGCTCTAGGCAGCCCCTCAAGCACTCCTGCATCGGCCGCAGCCTCGATAAACATAAAAACATAGGCCGGCAGGCTACCCGCGATACCCGTAAATGCGGCAAATTTAGCCTCCTCCAGCTCATAAACGGCGCCGAAATTTTCAAATATCTCTCGCACCGCCGCCCGCTCGTCCGCGCTTAAACTTTCGTTAAAGCACAGCGCGCTTACGCCCTCTGCGATTGCCGCGGGAGTGTTTGGCATCGCGCGCGCGACCTTGGCCTGCGCACCCAAAATTTGCATGCTTTGCTCCAGGCTAAAATTTGGCGCGAGCGTGACTATAACCTTACCTCTCGCCGCCTCTTTTATCAAATTTAATACACCTTCATACGCCGCGGGCTTGGTCGCCAGCACCGTGATATCGGCCGCCGACGCGACCGCAGCTTCGCTCTCGCAGGCGTTTACGCCGCACTTTTCGCGCAGAGCCGCCGTTTTACTCCTCGCATAGACGAACATACTCTCGCCGCCCAGCCTTTGCGCCAAATTTTCGATCATCGCGCCGCCCATATTTCCGCCGCCGATAAAGCCGATTTTAGGATTTTTCATTTTATCACCTTTCTTAGAGCTCCGATTTTGACCGCCTTGCCCAAAAGCGCCTCGCGTATCGCGATATTTTCTGCCCAGATGGCGCCCGTGACTTGCCCTGGCTTCAAAATATAAACGCCGCCCGTTTGCGCCTCATCGCTAGCCTTAAAGTCGTTGCCCGAGATCATCTCGTACGTATCCTTCGTGTCGTTTTCAAATTTTATCGCCGCTTTTAGCGTCGGCGCTTCACCCTGTTTTGCCGCGCCCGCGTACTGCTCGAGTACGTTTTTGCTAAGCTTGCCGTAGATGCCGCCAAATTCGTCCAGATATATCCGAACGGCGCGCTTGTCCGAGTTTTTGCCGCCTTTGTCGCCCATACCGACGCTCACGCTCATCTCGTAGGCGGTCTGCCCAGTCGGGAAATCCTTAAATTTTGCGTCCGGGACGAAAACACGCACGTTATCCGTTACTACTTTTTCGTCGTGCGTCTGCGGCGTTACGTCCGCTAGCACGAGAGTGGATTTTACGTCCGCGCCTTTGTCCGAAACAAGCGCAGAGATCGGCACCCGAGTAAGTAGAGTCGTCTCGTAGCAACCGCTAAAAATAAACGCCGCGGCAAGAACAAAGATAAATTTTAGTTTTTTCATCGGTTTCCTTTAAATTTACGCCGATTTTAGCATAAATTTCGCCTTTGCGTACCTGCCGCGCCGACCTGCGGCGGGTCAAATTTCATCGCAGAAAAAGTCGCCGCGAGTGTCGCAAATTTCGATGTTTTGCCGCACCGAAAAAATACTAATTCGGCTTTAAATTTGACCCCAAATTTAAACGCAAAACGATAAGGCGAAGTATCGTGAGATGATTTTGAGAGTTGTGCA
>JBHRQF010000366.1:0-1733 GCA_042645325.1 Campylobacter sp.
AAGCTTCCGTCGTAGATCTCGCCGCTTCCGCAGCTTGGGCTTCGCTCTTTTAAAATAGCGATTTTACAGCCGTTTTCGCGAGCGATATCGATGCAAATTTGCGCGCCTAAAAGAAACTCTCGCGTAACGTCGCGGCCGCTAAATTTAGTTATTACCCGTCCGTTTGGGCAAATTTCGGCAGGTTCGCGCGGAGTCGGCAGTCCGCCCAGATACTCCGGGCAAACGGCGATTAGCTCGTAAATTTGCCCAAGTTTAGCAAGCTCGCCTGCACAAATCGCGTCTGCGTTATTGCCGCCGTTATATTTGCAGTTTTCGCCGAGCAAACAGGCGCTGATTAAAATTTTTGGTTTATTTTTCATCGTTAGTTCCAAATTTAATAGTCCGGCAAGCGTTATTTCAGCTTAAATTTACTAACGCTTCTGACGGCAAATTTAGCCGAATTTGAGCCGACCCGCGCAAACACAAAGCCGGCCCGAAACGTTAAAATGCAACTTAAAGCCCGGCCTCTTTTTTGATCTTATCTATATACATTTGACGCAGTATCGGCACGTATTTGCCGACTTTGCCGCCGCTTATCGGCTTGCCGTCAGCCTTGACGACGGGCAGTAGCGGCAGAGTCGCAGCCGAGATAAACACCTCGTCGGCATCGTAAACGTCCTGCATCGTAAACGGTCGCTGCCTGATCTCTAGCCCCGCCTTTTCGGCAAACCCCAGGATCACTTTGCGGCGAATGCCCGGCAAAATCTCGTTTGAGAGCGGTTTGGTTATCAGGACGTTATCTTTTATGATAAATGCAGACGAGCTAGTAGCCTCGGTAACAAAGCCGTTTTCGACCATGAATCCCTCGTAGGCGCCGGCTTTTACGGCTTGTTCCTTGGCGTAGCACTGTGCCAAAAGCGAGATCGATTTGATGTCGCGGCGCTTCCAGCGGATATCCTCGACGCTAACGACCTCGATACCGGTCGCGGCGTCATGGTTTGCGACTATATCTTTTTCGTAGCAAAAGACGAAACAAGTCGGCTTTAAGCCTTTTATAAATTTAAAATCCCTATCGGCGACGCCGCGGGTGATCTGCATATAAACGCCGCCTTCTTTTAAGTTATTTCGCCAGACCACTTCCTCTAAAACTCCCCCAAAATCGCTCTTTGAAAGCGGCAAGCTTAGTTCGATCGCAGCCAGGCTCCTCTCAAATCTTTCCCAAAAATCCTCTCTATCCACGAGCCGCCCGTTTAACACCGGCACGACCTCGTATATGCCGTCGCCAAAGATAAATCCACGGTCAAATGCGCTAACTTTAGCCGCCGCCGCGTCTATAAATTCGCCGTTTAGATATACTATTCCGTTCATTTATTCTCCTTAAAATTTAAGTAATTTTAGCTCAAATACTCTTAAAAAGCGTTGCCTTAAGTCCAAATTTTAGCTTGGATTACGAAGTTTTTGATATAATTGAGGCTAAATTTAAGGATAATCAAAAAGATGAAAAATAACGCGTTAAAAAATTTAATCCTAAAAAATATCTTCGTTATCTCAAAGCAACCCGTGCTGTTTCGCGATCTACTCGAGGCAAACTGCCTTTTTAACGAGGGCATGTTAGTAGATCCGGCCAAGCTAAATTTTAAATTTCGTTACGCGAAGACCTACCTTGTTTACGGGCTTTTGTGTTTTGCCATTTTTTTTGTTTTGCTGATTTTGACGCACCGTCTTTTTACCAAACTTGACTTTCACCTCTCGAT
>JBHRQF010000367.1:0-1725 GCA_042645325.1 Campylobacter sp.
GAGCAAGCCCAAGGCCTAAATATAACGATGCCTAGCTTTGAGGAATTTTACGACAAAGGCTTCGTGCGCGTTGAAAAGGACGACGAGAGCAGCGCACTATATACGCGTCTTGCGGCATTCCGCGAAAATCCGGCTAAAAATCGCCTCGGCACGCCGTCGGGTAAGATCGAAATTTACTCGCCGACCATTGCTAAGATGAAATACGCCGACTGCCCGCCGATGCCTACTTGGATCGAGCCTAAGGAGTGGCTAGGCGATGCGAAAAAGACGGCGAAGTATCCGCTTCACATCGTAAGCCCGCACTCTCGCTACCGCCTGCACAGCCAGCTAAACAACTCGATCATCAGAAATTTTGCCGAGGTTAGCGGCAGAGAGCCGGTGCTGATAAATCCAAAAGACGCCGAAGCTCGCGGACTTGCGAACGGCGACGTTGCGCGCGTATTTAACGACCGCGGCGAAATTTTAGCTGGCGTGCTAGTCACCGACATAGTGCCTGAGCGCGTCGTAGCTATCTGCGAGGGCGCGTGGTACGACCCTGAAAAATGGGGCGAAAAGAGCCTCTGCCAGCACGGCTGCGTAAACGTGCTAACCTTTGACAAAGGCACGTCAAGTCTCGCGCAAAGCAACTCGGCTCACACCGTGCTAGCGCAGATTGAGAAATTTAAGGGGGAGATTAAGCCGATTACGGCGTTTGGTAAACCTAAAATTTTGCAGTCGCTATAAAATTTAGCGCGTCGTCTTTTAAGCGTCTTTGAATGAGCTAGAAAATTTCGCCCTGAGACAGGCTAATTGCCTAGTCTTGGGACGAAATTTTCGTCGCAACATTCAAATCTATCTTAAAATACTTCCGCCCTCTTTTTACGTTAAAATTTTGTAATCTGTCAAATTTGAGCGCAAATTTACCTCTTTCGTATGACGAATTTATCGCGCGGAGTGGCTAAGCGAGCAAATTTTAAAATTTTAACTCTCGCTGCTGCTAAATTTAAAATTTAGCAGCAGGTGCCTATAAATTTTGTTCTCATCCGTTTGCTATCGCAGTGCGCTAACAGCTTTGCGTACGCTGCAGCGCGAATTAAAGCGTAAAATCAAAATGTAAAATTGAAGTAGAATTTTAAGCGCCCTACTTCGTTTTTTACTTGCAGTAGGGCGAATTTGCTTAAAGTAGTGAACTAAAGCGAGGCGAAAATTATCCAAACCTTGGATCTATTATCTTGCTCAGTTAGAGCAGCTGTTGCGAGCGACGAGCTCTGCAAAATCTAGGGCTGCGTCGTAGTCGGGCTCAGAGGCTATGTCGCTTACGAGCTCTTTATAAACCACGACGCCTGCGGTATCTATGACAAAGATCGCTCTGGCGCTGAGACCTGCTAATGCGCCGCTGGCGATGAGGGTGCCGTAGCGGCGGCAAAATTCCTTATCGCGGAAATCGCTTGCAACGCGTAGATTTTTTATCCCCTCAGTCGTACAAAACCTCCCCATCGCAAACGGTAAATCCATCGAAACGACGATTACTTCGGTGTTAGGAAGCGATGCGGCGCGCTCGTTGAACTTGCGTGCCTCCGTCGCGCAGACGGGCGTATCTAGCGACGGCACGGCGACGATGATTTGCACGTGCTTGCCGCTAGCGATCTCGATTTCGCTTAGATCTTGAGCTACTAAGCATACTTGCGGCGCGCGATCGCCTAGATTTATCTCTTGCCCGCTTAGCTCTACAGGCTTTCCTTGAAA
>JBHRQF010000368.1:0-1712 GCA_042645325.1 Campylobacter sp.
TTTAATGAAAATGGAAGCTCGACCATCTTTGAACCCCAGTAAACGTTGAAAAGTACGCCGTCAATCTTAGCTTTAGCCGGTATGTAGCTGTTTTCGTAGAGCATGAGCTGCTGAGTCTGCCCGTCAAATGTCAAATTTGCAACCAACGCGTCGTATTCGCCGTTTTTGCTCACGACTCTCTTGGCTGCTTTGGTTAGCAATGATTTTGGAACGAAATTTACGTCCGTGACCGTATAGAGCTGCATCGGTAAAAACTCGGTCGCTTGGTCTTTTGCGTACTCGCCTTTTTCATTCGTCGCCATCGTAAAGTAGCTGATATTTTGGTTTGAAGTTAGATAAAATTTGCCCTCTTTTAGCTCGATTTTGACGAAATTTTCAAGTAGCGGCTGCGCGTCGAATGCAAAGCTAACGCCGCCTACCTCGCGAGTTTCGCCGGCTTGCAGGCTTATCTCTTCTTTTGAGTCTGGGCTTGAGACTACAAGCCTAACGAGCGGCTCGCCTTTTTCCGCTTCGTAGTACTCGGTTTCGGCCTTTTTGTAGTATCCGTCAAAGGTTAAACTTGCTTTTTTGCCCGCGATTTCAAGCGGCAAGTTAAAGTCGTTTGAGCCGACGGAAGTGATTTGTTTCGGGATTGAGTTTAGGTAAATTTGACCATCTTTTTCGGCTGCGATTTCTATCCTAGAAACGGATCCGAATACCGCGTTTGAGGTTTCGTTTTCTCTGATGTGGATGTTGCCCTCAAAGCCTAGATATCGCGTCATCGCCGCGCCTAAAAGCATAAACAAAAAGCTAACATGAAATATCAAAACGGGTAGTTTTTCTTTTCTTAAAAGGTTGTATCTAAAAATATTGTAAGCCAAATTTATGCCTAAAAGCACCTGCACTAAAGCGAACCAACTCGCTCCGTAAACCGCCGCCCATGCGCTTTTTGTGTCGTAGTAGCTTTCTATTATCGTTGCTGCGCCGCTACCGATAGCAAATATAACAAGTAGCACGACGGCCGACGTCATACTGAAAAATAGGGATTTTAACTCGCTCAAAACATATCCTTGAACATAAATTTAGTAAATCAAAATGCACATTATAGTAATTTTTTTTAAATAATCTTACTTTTTAGTTATTATTTTATGATAATTTTTCGTCTTTGAGTTTAAATAAATTTAATATAAACTCAAATTCGTTAAAGCCGTCCGCGCTCATAAAGTGTCCGCCTTTTTCAAAGATATCGGGCGTTACGCCTAAATTTAGCGCAACCTTTAGACTAAGCTCGCAAGGCACGATATAGTCGTCTTTTGCGGCTATTACTTTTATAAAATTCGTCGCCGTTTTTATCTTTTCGTAGTCGATTTGCGGCTCGCAAAACTCATCCAAAATCGCAAATTCCTTAATCGGCTCGTCAAACGGCGAGATGAGGATTAGACCGCCAAATTTCGGCAAATTTGCAAAACCGCTAAGAAAATTTAGGCTAGTTATCGTGCCCAGGCTGTGAGCGATGATGAATAAATTTTCGTCTAAATTTACGTTTTGCTTCATCGTTTCTAGCCACTGGTTTAGCTTCGGCGTTTGAGGGTTTGGCATCTTTAAAATTTCCACTTCGGCAAGGCCGCGCATCTTTTCTTTGAACCAGGAAAACCAGTGGCTTTGCGGAGAAGCGTCGTAGCCGTGAATGACGTAAATTTGCTTTTTCATTAAATTTGCCTTTTTGAAAAAAT
>JBHRQF010000369.1:0-1702 GCA_042645325.1 Campylobacter sp.
GATTAAAGAGTCTCAGGCATGGGGCAAGGCATTAAGCTCATCCTTTTGGGGTCAAATTTGAGCCGTATTATAAAGATTTTTAAAAAATAAATCAAGAAGTTTTTATCAAATTCGGGCTAATTTGAGGCAGGCCGCAGCCCGCCTCTTAAATTTGCCTAGTCTTTTTTGCCTTTGTTTAGCGATTTTAGCTTGGCGTCGGTGTCATCAGTTAGCATCGTGAAGATTTCGTTAGTCAAATTTTGCGTTAGAGCCTTGGCTTCCTTCATCATATTTATCGAAAATTCGTTTAGCAGCTTGTTTGCTTTGGCTTTATCTTTTTTGTAGAGTTTGACGTATTCGTCTTCAAATTTAGCCTGTTTGACCGCAAGCGCGTCCTCAAACTCCTTGTAGGCCTTTTTTACGACCGGCGAATACTTATCGTAGTCCATCATCACGAGAGTTTGCAGCTTTCTATACGTCCAATAAATCGACTCGTCGTCGGCCTTATACGAGCCCTTGTCGTAGCCGTCGATAAATTTGTCGAGGCCATAGTAATACGGCAAATAAACGCCAAGCTCCGACATACCAAGCGCCACGTAGGTCACTCTGCCGATTTCTTGCGGTAGCCACGGGCGCACCTGCATGACGTGCGACTCGTAGGTTCTAAAGACGCTTACAGCGCGGTAGATATTTTTTTGATTTTCGTCTTTGCTCGCGTAGTTATCGTATGCAGTGCCGTCGTAGTGAGATCTAAGAGCATTTTTTAGATCCTGTACGCTTAGCTTTTTAGCCGGTTTTAAAAATACCGGATAGTTGCCGCCGTTAAGGGTCTGCTTGTCTTTTAGCTCCGGGTTAAACATCTGCTGCACCCAGCAAACGCGCGGATAGTTATAAGTAACATCTCTATCGTCGTCTCTGGTGTAGGCTTTAGTAAACTGAAATTCGCCGTCTTTTGCCGGGTCGTAGGCGCCGTTATCTTGGGCAAATTTGATCAAATTTTTTGATCCCATGAAATTTGGATCGTTTTCTTTGTAGTTTTGTAGTCTGCCTTGGTTTGCGGAGACGAAGTATTCGTCTTTAGGTAGTTTAACCGCCATCCAGTGATGACCGGTGCCGGTTTCAAAGTACCAAAGCTCGTTTTTATCCACAAACACTACGCCAAAACCCTCTCCCGCACCCGTAGTTTCCACGATCTCGCCGAGCAGCTTTACGCCCTGCGCCGCGCTTTTCATACGAGGCAGCAAGACGTCGGGAATATCGTCCTCCGTGATGCCTGTAGCTTCGTTATACGGATCGATTTTTAGCAGTTCGTCTTTAGCGTAGATGGTCTCGGTACCGCTGATGCCCACGCCCGCGTCATTGTAGCCGACAGCGCCGTGAAGCTTGGTGTGGGAGTTTGCTATCGTAGTGTATCTCATGCCCTCTTTTGGTAGCGGATATGTAAAATCATTCGCCCCGTCATGCGCTTTTGAGCTGTGGACGCCTTTTTGATTGGATTTTTTCGGATGTATCAAAAACACCTGCGCCTTTATCGCCTTGCTATCGGCACTCCTAGCTATCAACATAGAGCCGTCGTCAGAGGCGCCCTCTCCAACCAAAATAGTCGTGCAAGCTAACGCGTTTGCACAAAACATCGCGCTTATTACCGCCGCAGAGGCGAGAAACTTTATCTTCATCGTTACTCCTTGATTTGAGATAATAAATCTAAGTAAAATTATAGGAC
>JBHRQF010000370.1:0-1688 GCA_042645325.1 Campylobacter sp.
CGCTCTTTTTCTTGCTCCATCCAGTCCATCGTAGCAGCGCCGTCGTGAACCTCACCGATCTTGTGGCTCATACCCGTAAAGAACAAAATTCTTTCGCTGGTCGTAGTTTTACCGGCATCGATGTGAGCAGCGATACCGATGTTTCTAACCATATGTAAAGGGGTTTTTCTATCTGCCATTTTAGCCTCCTCTTACCAGCGGTAGTGAGCAAACGCTTTGTTAGCTTCTGCCATTTTGTAGGTGTCTTCCTTCTTCTTGAAAGACGCGCCTTTTGAATTTGCAGCATCAAGTAGCTCGTTAGCTAGCTTATCGATCATGGTTCTTTCGCTTCTTTTTCTAGCAAAACCGATGATCCAGCGGATAGCAAGGGCTTGTTGGCGAGCCGGGCGAACCTCTACCGGTACTTGGTAGGTAGCGCCGCCGACGCGACGAGATTTAACCTCCATAAGAGGTTTAATGTTTTCGATAGCATCATTAAATACGTCTATACCTTTTGCGTCGCCGCTTTTTTTCTCGATAGCTTTGATAGCGCCGTACATGATCTCGGTAGCGACGCTTTTTTTGCCGTCGTACATAAGAGAGTTAATAAATTTAGTGATTACCTTATTGCCGTAAATTGGATCCGGCATTACTTCCCTGACGGGAGCTTTTCTTCTTCTCATTTGATTATTCCTTCAAATTTTATAAATTTTACTCAAACCTATGCCGCTAATGGCATGGTCTGCGAACCTAAATTTTTATTTCTTTTTACCTGCTGCGGCTGCCGCTTGACCAGGTTTTGGACGTTTAGCGCCGTATTTTGATCGAGAAACTGTTCTTTTCGCAACGCCTGCTGTATCAAGAGCGCCGCGTACGATGTGGTATTTAACACCCGGCAAGTCTTTAACACGGCCGCCGCGCACTAGCACGATGCTGTGTTCTTGTAGGTTGTGGCCTTCACCGCCGATATAGCTGATCACTTCAAATCCGCTTGTAAGCCTAACTTTGGCAACTTTTCTCAAAGCCGAGTTTGGTTTTTTAGGAGTCGTAGTATAGACCCTAGTGCAAACTCCTCTTCTTTGAGGACACTCTTTTAGCGCTGGAGATTTTGACTTAAAAGTCACTTTCTTGCGCTCTTTTCTGACCAATTGATTAATGGTTGGCACAGTAATTCCTTTCGACTAAATTTATTAAAAAGACTTGATTCTATTTAAATTTGGCTTAATATAAGGTAAATTTCATCTTTAACGCTGAATTTTATCGCGCTAATCTTGTCTAATCGCGTACTTTCCGCTTCCGCTAAAAATAATGCAAAGCGATAAAGCGATGTAAAGATATAAAATTTCGGCCTTAAAGCCGCCGACGTTTGTAAGCTCTAGTAAATTCCCGAGTCCGTTATAGGCGTACATTATCGTTAGGCTCGTGCCGATAACGAGTAATGCTGCGATCCTTGAAAATATCCCTAGAATTATCATTATAGGCGCAACAACTTCGCCTACATAGGAGCCGTAAGCCACAATCTCAGGCAAGCCGGCTTTTGTTAAAATACTTTTTACGCCGCCTATGCCGTGTAAAATTTTCGCAAAGCCGTGCATAAAAAGGCAGACACCAAGCCCTAGTCTCGCAAACAAAATTCCCAAATCGAAATTTTTCTTTTTTACTCCAAATTTTCAAATTTAAAGGATTGATTTTATCCGGCTAGCTTTAAA
>JBHRQF010000371.1:0-1676 GCA_042645325.1 Campylobacter sp.
CGTTTAAATTTGACTGCGCTAAATTTTCGCGACCCAAATTTGACGCCCCGCCCGCTTCTACCGTGCGATGAAGCCCGCTTGCTTGATTAAAATTTCCTTGTTTTAAGTTTTCCACTCGTTTTCCTTGTAAATTCTTAAAGTATTTATATTTACGTCGCCCATGAAGCAATCAATGTCGTAGCCATTTGCTCTATTGTGGCGTTCGTTATTTTTCGTATTTGCTCGCCCTCTTGTTATTTATCCGGCCGTCTTGCACAAATAAATCCCTTCGCATATTAGCCGCTAAATTCATTTTGCATTATTTTGCAAAATTTCAAGCCTCTTTGCATCGTTTGCCGCGATACCGCTCTGCGCTACTAGACGCCGGCCATGCTCGAAGTTCGCACGATTTTTACTTAAATTTATTAGCCAGATTTTAGCGAAAATGAAATTTTGAGATGCTGAAAAGATGAAATTTATGCGGATTTTAGCAGACTTTACGCAAGATCACAAATGCAATAAAGCATGCAAAAAACGGTCAAAGCACCAAGACGAGCACCGCAAAATTTACCGAATTTACAGTCGTCAAACTAGACGTTTATAGCATGCATTTTATCGCGTCAGCTCAAAGCTGAGATCGACGAGGTCAAAGACCTGCTCGGGCGAGATTTTGGAGCTTAAATTTACGCTGATCCAGTGCTTTTTATTCATATGATAGGCGGGCAAAATTTGATCGCCGTCGCGCAGGATCGCCGCTAGATCGGGCTTACATTTTAGATTTAATATCTCTAGCGCCTGAGCGCTTTTAAGCCCCAGCTTGCCGCCGTCCACGCGCATAAAAACGGCGAACCATTTTTGGTTTTTCGCGTGGCGAAACACGGCAAATTCCGGGTGCTTGTCAAATATCCGCTCGCCCTGCGCGCTGAATTTCTCCTCGATGTAGCTAAAAACTCGCTTGCGTGCGGGCATCATCCGCATCCTTTGCAAAAGCAGGCGTCCAGATGATCGTCCACTACGCCTATGCTTTGCAAAAACGCATAGACGCTCGTGGGGCCTAGAAATTTAAATCCGCGCTTTTTCATCTCTTTTGCGACGAAGTCCGCAAGCGGCGTGGTAGCGGGGATCTGCTTGATGTTTTCATAGTGATTTACGATGGGCTTACCGTCAAATTTTGGATCAAATTTAGGCAAAAGATAGCCCCAAAGATAGTCGTAAAAGCTGCCAAACTCGCTTGCGACGGCGAGAAATGCGCGGGCGTTTGCGGCGAGCGAGTTTAGCTTTAGGCGGTTTCTGATGAGCGCTGGATTTTGCATAAATTTCGCCGTCTGCTCCTCGCCGTAGAGCGAAATTTTACGCGCGTCAAATCCGTCAAACGCCGCTCGCATCGCCTCGCGTTTAAGCAGCACGGCATGCCACGAGATGCCCGCTTGAAAGCCCTCCAAAATTATAAGCTCGAAAAATTTCGCATCGTCTTTTATGAGCTTGCCCCACTCCTCGTCGTGATATACGCGCTCCAGCTCGCTTTTCTCCGCCCAGTCGCAGCGGATTTTAGGTTTTTGAGTATTTTGCAAATTTAGCTCCTAGCTTTGATAAAATTTGAGAGATTGTAGCGAAATTTGACTCAAACAAGGCGATAGGAAATTAAATTTATCCGCCAAGATTTATTTTTGAAGCTGCTTTTTGCAAATTCGATTTTC
>JBHRQF010000372.1:0-1662 GCA_042645325.1 Campylobacter sp.
GTGCGAGGTTATCGAGAAGTTTAGCCTACCAAAGAGCCTCATCGTGCGAACGCAGGATGCGGGCGAAGAATAATTAAATTTCGCTAGCTTCGTAAAGGTGCGGGTTATGCCAAGCGTAAAGTAGCTACCAGTGGTAAAATTTTAAATACATCGCTAAATTTAGCCCGCAAATAGCATATTGTTTAAAATTTACAAACCAAAACGCAAACGCGGCGCGAGTCAAATTTGCCCCGAGCAAGCGATCAAATTTCCCTGTCCGCCTATGCCGAACTTGTCGCGTAAAAAGACGTTTCTGACACACGCTTCGCCGCCTCGCTCAAATTTCCTCAAATTTGCTGCGCGCAGTGGTTAGATATTTAATAATTTTGGCTAAATTTACGAAATGTTTTATGTTCTATCGTCTTTAATCATTATTTTTATGAATTACGTTTCTTATCGCGGGCTTTTTGCGGATGCCGTACTCAAGCCGCTTGCCGTGCATAAAAGGGCGCTTGGGCTGTTTTTCCTGGCGCTTGCTATGGGCGGCGTCGCGCTTGCTTTTTCGCTACGGTTTAACTTTTTGGGACCGAGCCTTCGCATCGCCTGTTCGCTGATGTTGGCGCTGACGTTTATCATCTTTTCGTTCGTGCTTTTTACGAACGTCGTCGCCTTTGCCGCTCGCCCCGTAACCAAGCGCGCGTTTAGCGAGAGCAGGCGTAAATTTTTGCGTCTTTATCTTGACGTCACGATACTTATTTTGGCGTTTAGCTACTTTTTTAGAGGTATCTTTAACGCCGTAAAATTACCCGAAGTAAAAGCCCAAGATATCGAGCTAAAGGGGCTAAATGGCGAGCTAAAGATCGCGGTTTTAACTGATATCCATCTAGGCGATTTTTTAGGAGCGGACTTTGCGCGGGCGGTAACCGGGCGTGTAAACGAGCTGGACGCCGACGCGGTCGCGATCGTGGGCGATATCGCCGACGTGAAGCCGCACCGTTTGGCCGAGTTTATCGCGCCATTTAACGAGCTAAAAAGCAAATACGGCACCTTTTACGTGCCCGGCAACCACGAGTACTATAGCGGCATCGACGGCACGCTAAAAGTTATCCGCGAGACTACTAATTTTAAAATTTTAGGCAACGAAAACGCGCGAGTGGGCGGGGTAAATTTAGCCGGCGTTTATGATATCATCGGTTTAAGGTTTAAAGCGTACGAGCCCGATCTAGTCGCGGCTCTGGACGGTCGCGACGTAAATTTGCCTACCGTTTTGCTCGCTCATCAGCCTAAATTTTTAAAATACATGGACGAAAGCGCGCCCGTGGATCTGGTCGTGAGCGGACATACGCACGGCGGGCAGATTTTCCCGTTTTCGCTACTAGTAAGGCTCGATCAAAAATACGTCGCCGGGCTATACCGCGCGAACAAAAATACGCAAATTTACGTTAGCCGAGGCGCCGGGTTTTGGGGGCCGCCGGTGCGCGTGATGGCGCCTAGCGAGATTTCGTTATTAAGACTAAAAGGAGTTGTATGAGGGGACTTATTTCTAGGATATTCGGATTTGTAGCGGCGGTTAAATTCCCGAGGTTTTTGCAAACATTTATTAATGAAAAATACGTAAGCGGCTTTAAAATCGACATGAGCGAGTTTAAGCAGCCAAAGGAGTACGAGAGCCTCACGGCGCTT
>JBHRQF010000373.1:0-1655 GCA_042645325.1 Campylobacter sp.
GGCTACTACCGCTACGCTTAAAGAAACAGTGAAGCTTGAGGCAAGTGATAATAAATACTTTAATATATTTGTTAAAACGCGCTCCGCCGAATTTCAGCGTCTCGCAAGCCGCGGGGTTATATCATTATCAAATTTTAACGAGAAAGGGCAAAAATGACGCAGTTTGACGCAAGAAACGTCAGCATGGTGATGGATTTTTACGAACTTACGATGGCGGAGGGGTATTTTAAAAGCGGGGACCAGCCGCGAGTGGCGTTTGACGTTTTTTACCGCAAAGTGCCTAGCGGCGGCGGTTTTGCGATATTTGCGGGACTTGAGCAAATCATTGAGTACGTAGAAAATTTTCGCTTTGAGGATAGCGACGTAGCTTATCTGCGCTCGTTAAATTTATTTAGCGAGGATTTTTTGGATTACCTGCGTAAATTTCGCTTTAGAGGCGATATATACGCATTTGCCGAAGGCACGATCATCTATCCGCAAGAGCCGTTTATAACCGTCGTGGCCTCGCCTATCGACGCGCAGCTCATAGAAACCGCGATCCTATCGCAGATAAACCACCAAAGCCTCATCGCGACCAAAGCTAGGCGCATCGTAAAAGCCGCAGACGGCAGGAGCGTGTTTGACTTCGGCGCCAGACGCGCGCATAACTTCGACGCGGCCGTATACGGCGCTAGAGCGGCCTATATCGGCGGCGTGGACGGCACGGCGACGGTTTTGGCGGCTAAGGCTTTTAGTATACCGACGACCGGCACGATGGCGCACAGCTGGGTGATGTATTTTGGCGACGAATTTGAAGCCTTTAAGCGCTACGCCCTGCTCTATCCGGGCTCCGCTTCGCTGCTCGTAGATACCTACGACGTGCTGCATAGCGGCGTGCCAAATGCGATAAAAACGGCAAAAGAAGTGCTTGAACCCATGGGTAAGCGTCTAAAAGCCGTTAGGCTAGACTCGGGCGACCTAGCGTATCTATCTAAAAAAACCCGCGCGATGCTAGATGCGGCGGGGCTACAAGACTGCAAAATCATCGTCTCAAACAGCCTGGATGAATACACCATCGCCTCGATTTTAACCCAAGGCGGACGCATAGACGGCTTTGGCGTGGGCGAACGACTGATAACGTCAAAAAGCGATCCGGTTTTCGGCGGAGTCTATAAACTAGTCGCAGTCGAAAAAGAAGGCATTTTTAGCCCGCGTATAAAGGTCTCGGAGGCCGTAGAAAAGATGACTAACCCGGGTCTAAAAAAGGTCTGGCGCATATATAAAGGCGGTCAAGCCGTCGCCGATTTGATCACGAACGCGGACGAAACGCCCGACCTCTCAAAACCCTACCGCTACATAGATCCCGATAGGCCGTGGAAGGAGCTGTATTTTGAGGGTTGCACGGCGCGGCAGCTACAAAATCTAGTCGTAAAAGACGGCAAGCGCGCAGCCGAGCCGGTAAATTTATCGCAAATCAGAGACTACGTAAAAAAGCAGCTCGAAAATGAAATTTGGCAGGAAGAGCAGCGCTTTGAAAACCCGCACAAACACTACGTCGATATGAGCGTGGGGTACTACGAGATGAAGATGAGTCTTTTGCGCAGTACAAAAAAATAAATAAAAAAACAGGCGGCTTAACTTTTGCGGTAATTTTTATCGCACAAACACAAGTTTAT
>JBHRQF010000374.1:0-1653 GCA_042645325.1 Campylobacter sp.
GAGCTAACGAGATTGGTATTATCGGGCAGCGACGCAGAGTAGACGATGATAACGCCAACACCCAAAGACAGCGTAAAAAACGCCAGCCCAAGCGCGGTTAGGACGCTACTTACGCCTAGTCTTGAAAAATCTGGAACCAGCAAAAATTTAGCCGACTGCACGAAGCCGTCCATCGTAAACGAGTAGCTAAGCATGATGATAAGCAAAATAAGAAGCGATGGCATCATCCATACGTTTACGCGCTCTATGCCGCTTTTTATGCCCTTTGATACGATAAAAATACAGAGGAAAAACACGATCGTAAAGTAAAAAATTTGAGATGCGGCGTCGTTGGCGTAGAAATTTCCGAAAATTTTCTCCGAAGCCTCGACGTCTTTTGGCAGCTCGATTATTACCATTACTGCGTATTTTAGTATCCATCCGATGATGACCGTGTAAAAAGAGGCGATGATAATCGCGCCTATCATCGTAAAACCCGCAAATTTCCAAGTTTCTTTGTGTTTTGGAGCAAGCTTTTTAAAGGCGTTTACGGGGTCAGACTCGGAAAGCTTACCGATAGCTATCTCGCCGAAAAATATCGCAAGTCCGATAAAAAAAGTCATAAAAAGATACAAAAGCACGAAGGCCGAACCGCCGTTTTGACCGACTAAATACGGGAATTTCCACGCGTTTCCAAGCCCCACCGCAGAGCCCGCGACGGCTAAGATAAAGCCGATTTTTGAAAATTTATCCTGCGCCAAATTTAACCTTAGTATTTAAAATTTCAGAAGCGAGGCTAACATAAAAAAGCTTTTAAAATTCTAATTTTTAAATAAATTCGTGGAAAAACGAAACATCGCTGAAATTTTTTGTAAATTTGTAGCACTACGCGGCGGCAAATTTGACGAACGGAAAATTTATGAAAAATTTTCTCGGTTTTAAGTAACTCAAAGCTAATTTTTTATAAAATGCGCTCTCAAAGCTTCAAAGTAGGGGTCTGATCCGAAATGGCTTAAATTTACAAGGAGACTTTATGAAAAAAGTTGTTTTCTTAATGATGGCTCTTGCTAGCTTCGCGTTTGCGAGCGACGGCGAAATGCTAAAATCTTACTCTGTTCTTGCGGCAGCAATCGGTCTAGGCCTAGCAGCTCTTGGCGGCGCTATCGGTATGGGAAATACCGCTTCTGCGACAATCTCAGGCACGGCTAGAAACCCTGGCGTGGGTAGCAAGCTAACTACGACGATGTTCGTTGCTCTTGCGATGATCGAAGCGCAAGTTATCTACGCGCTAGTTATCGCGCTAATCGTTCTT
Source organism: Campylobacter sp. (assembly GCA_042645325.1). Classification (GTDB taxonomy): domain Bacteria; phylum Campylobacterota; class Campylobacteria; order Campylobacterales; family Campylobacteraceae; genus Campylobacter_A. The sequence goes on from JBHRQF010000374.1 coordinate 1,292, forward strand.
TACGCAAACCCAATGTTTAAAGTTATTCTATAATCTCGGGCGGGTTCGTCCCGCTCTTTTGTTGTTTTAATCTATGTGCGACCTTGGTGGAACGGTAGACACGCTACTTTGAGGTGGTAGTGCCGAAGGGTGTGCGAGTTCAAATCTCGCAGGTCGCACCATTGTTCTTATTAACTCCCAACAAAAACCTTCCCAAGCCATCAATGATTTTCCAACTTCAAAAATACTGATCAATCAAAACAAGTCGATATTAGTCGATATTATTCGCACAACCATGTTCTTGCGCTAGTGTCTCCCATTGCCCTAAAGAGTCAAATTTGTTGCGTATACTCAAAATACTTGAGATTGCTTTGGTACTGCAT
>JBHRQF010000375.1:0-1635 GCA_042645325.1 Campylobacter sp.
ATTCTCATGTGTGAAATTATAACCATTGCAAACCAGAAAGGCGGCGTCGGAAAGACGACTACGGCGGTAAATTTGGCTGCATCGCTAGCGGTAGCCGAAAAAAAAGTCCTACTCATCGACATCGATCCGCAAGCAAATGCGACGACTGGAATGGGCTTTAGCAGAAACGACTACGAGTACAACATCTACCACGTGCTCACCGGTCGTAAAAAACTCTCGCAAATCGTGCTAAAAACCGAGATACCGACGCTTTTTTTAGCACCTTCAAACATCGGTCTCGTGGGTATAGAGCAAGAACTAAGCGAACAAAACAAAGACTATCAAAAGATACTAAAAAGCAAGATAGAAGAGGTCGAGGGGCAGTATGATTTTATCATTATCGATAGTCCTCCGGCGCTAGGCAGTATCACCGTAAACGCACTAAGTGCTAGCGATAGCGTGATAATCCCGATACAGTGCGAATTTTACGCATTGGAAGGGCTCGCGCAAATTTTAAATACGGTAAAAATCATCAAAAAAACCATAAATCCGAAGCTAAATATAAAAGGCTTTTTGCCGACTATGTACAGTTCGCAAAATAACCTCGCCAAAGAAACGGTGGCAAATTTAAAGCAGCATTTTGAAAATAAACTGTTTAAAAACAAGGATATGGGCGATGAATTCGTAATAGTACCGCGAAACGTAAAGCTTGCCGAAAGCCCGAGCTTTGGTAAGCCAGTGATTTTATACGACATAAAATCACCCGGCTCGGTGGCGTATCAAAATTTGGCATGCTGTATTTTAGGATAACGAATGGCTAAAAAAGGCGGACTAGGGCGCGGACTAGAGGCGATTTTGGGTGATGTAGAGCTAGCGTATAAAGCCGAAATAAACGAAGGTAACAGCGAAATAATAAAAGAAATAGACCTTGAGTTGATTACCGAAAACCCGTATCAGCCGCGTAAAAATTTCGACGAAACGGCGCTAAGAGAGCTTAGCGAAAGCATCAAAAGGCATGGACTTATACAGCCCATCATCGTCATAGAAAAAGATGGTGGCTATATGCTGATCGCGGGCGAGAGGAGATTTCGCGCGACTAAGCTGCTCGGCGAAAGCAAGATAAAGGCCATAGTCGCCGATATCGAGAGTCAAAGCCTGCGCGAGCTAGCGCTCATAGAAAATATCCAAAGAGAGGACCTAAATCCGATCGAGCTTGCAAATTCTTATAAAGAGCTCATAGATGAATATAAAATCACGCAGGACGGACTTGCAAACATCATCCACAAAAGCAGAGTTCAGATAACAAATACGATGCGGCTTTTAAGTCTTAGCGCCGTGACGCAAGAGTATATAAAAGAAGGCAAACTAACGCAAGGGCACGCCAAGGTCATCGTAGGTCTTGAACCAAACGACGAAAAAACGGCGGTTGATACTATCATCGGGCAGCGTCTTAGCGTGCGCGAGACGGAAAATTTGGTCAAAAATCTAAAAAATAAATTACCGCCTAAAGCTACACTTAAGCTAGATGAGAGATATCTTGAAAGACTTGCAAATTTAAAAGAGATTTTTTCTAAATTTGACGTACCGGTTAAGATAAAAGGCAACAAAATCACTATCGAATTTGATGACATAGCTGATATCGATAGGCTAATAAAC
>JBHRQF010000376.1:0-1629 GCA_042645325.1 Campylobacter sp.
GAAATGGCTAGCGGATCAAATTTGGGCCGGTTATTTTGAGTAAATTTGAGTTAAAGTGGGGCGGTAAATTTAAGTTATTTAAATGGTAAAGACGCAAGGTTTTAAAAGCTAAATTTGACGAAAAAGCTTTCCAATTTAGCCTAAAAACGTCAAATTTAAAACCCCTAAAACGAAAATAAATTTAAAAATTTCTTCGCGCGTTCGCTTTTTGGATGTGTGAAAAATGCCTCTGGCTCGCTCTCCTCGACGATTTTGCCTTCATCCATAAAGACTATACGATTTGCCACCGAGCGAGCAAAGCCCATCTCGTGCGTTACGACTAGCATCGTCATACCCTCTTTTGCGAGGTTTATGACGACGTCTAGCACCTCGCGCACGATCTCGGGGTCTAGCGAGGCCGTTATCTCGTCAAACAGCATAATCTCTGGCCTCATACAAAGCGCGCGCACGATGGCGATACGCTGCTTTTGCCCGCCGCTAAGCTCCTTTGGATAGGCGTATTTTTTGTGTTTTAGACCTACTTTTTCTAGCCATGCTTCGGCTTCTTTTTCGACCTCTTCGCGGCTTCTTTTTTGCGCTTTTACCGGGCCTAGTACGATGTTTTCGATGACGTTCATATGGTCAAACAGCTCGTAGTTTTGAAAAACCATGCCCACTTTTTGGCGGATTTTGATCCAGTCTTTGTAGTTTTTATCGATCTTTTCGCCGGCTATCTCTATCTGCCCGCCGTCAAAGGGCTCAAGGCCGTTTATGCAGCGCAGAGTCGTGCTTTTGCCGCAGCCTGAGGGCCCTAGGATCACGACTACTTCGCCGTTTTTGACGCTAAGGTCGATGCCTTTTAACACCTGCAAGTCGCCGTAAGATTTGCTTAAATTTGAGAGTTTTAAAATTTCGCTCATTTGATTCCTTATGCCCATCTGTTTTCAAGTATCTTGGATAGTTTTGAGATAGGATAGCAGACGAGAAAATATAATAAAAATATAAAGCCGTATATCCAAAACGGCACGGTCGGGTTGGCGGTTAGGCTCGCTGCCTCGATCGTTTGCTGTCCGACTTTTAGCAGGTCGGGCACGCCGATGAGGGCGACGATCGGGGTGGTTTTGATGATACGGCTTAGCAAATTTACGCCCGCGGGCACCAGGCGGCGCGTGGCTAGCGGGATCACGACGTAAAGATAAATTTGAGTCTTGCTAAGCGCCAGAGCCGCCGCGCTTTCAAACTGATGCCTCGGTATCGAGACGATCGCGCCGCGCACGATATCCATCATCTCAAACACGCCCCACAGGCTAAAGACGATGAGCGAGGCGTTAAATTTGGAAATATCAAGCCCAAAAGCCTTGCTCGCGCCGTAGTAAAACAAAAATAGCCAGACGATTTGAGGCATTATGCGAACGATTTCTAGGCAAATTTTTAGCACGAAAAAGATAAATTTGTTTTTCGAGCTCATAGCCACGCCCAAAAACGTGCCTAAAACAAGAGAGATGGCGATCGAGATGGCTGAAATCTGCACGCTCATCCACAGCCCCTCGAAAATCAGCCGCTTTAAAACTAGCGGGTCGAATAAAATGCTAACTCCGTCCAACTCTCATCCTTTTTTCAAGCCAAAATAACGCCAAAGATATCGGCAAA
>JBHRQF010000377.1:0-1598 GCA_042645325.1 Campylobacter sp.
TTGGTGGCATTTAGGATGTAAAATTTTACCCGTCTTTGGGCTAGAATTCTTTTAACCTTGTTTGGAAGCTTTGCCGCCGTCTGCTCGGCATCCCAGATGGAATTTAAAAGGAAAGTGCCGCCTTCGCGGATGCCCCCGATGACATCGTAGATGTCCAGATACGCAGCGACCGAGCAGGCGACGAAATGCGGATCGGAGACGAGATAGGTCGAGCGTATCGGTCTTTTGCCGAAGCGCAGGTGCGAGCGCGTGTAGCCGCCCGATTTTTTGCTATCGTAGGCGAAATACGCCTGCGCATAAAGCTCGGTTTTATCGCCGATGATTTTGATTGAGTTTTTATTCGCTCCCACGGTACCGTCCGCGCCAAGACCGTAAAATAAGCACTCTTTCACGCTTGCGTCGCTTAGCGAAATTTTCTCGCCGACTTTTAGCGAGGTGAAGGTCACGTCATCCTCGATGCCGACGGTAAAGCCGTTTTTAGGTTCGCTTAAATTTAAGTTTTCAAAGACCGCTAGCATTTGCGCAGGATCGACGTCTTTTGAGCTTAGGCCGTAGCGACCGCCTACGATCACGGGCTGATTTTTGCGTCCGTAAAACGCCGCCTTGACGTCCAGATATAGCGGCTCACCCAAGCTTCCAGGCTCTTTCGTGCGGTCTAGCACGGCGATCTTTTCTACCGTCTCAGGCATCACGTCAAAGAGATATTTTAGACTAAACGGGCGGTATAGATGCACTTTTAGCACGCCTACTTTTTCGCCCTTTGCGCGTAGATGATCGACGACTTCTTCTAGAGTTTGCGTGACCGAGCCCATCGCGACCACGATGCGCGTAGCGTGCGGATCGCCGTAGTAGTTAAATGGCTTATAATCGCGTCCCGTGATTTTTGAAATTTCTTTTAGGTACTCGGCCACGATATCGGGCACGGCGTCGTAGTAGCGGTTAGCTAGCTCGCGCGTCTGGAAGTAGATATCGTCGTTTTGCGCCGTGCCGCGAGTTTTCGGGCTTTCGGGGCTTAGCGCCTCGTCTCTAAATTTTTGCAGCGCCTCGCGGTCAAGAAGCCTATCAAAGTGCGCGTAGTCAAGCACCTCGACCTTTTGTATCTCGTGGCTCGTGCGAAATCCGTCAAAAAAATGCAAAAACGGTACGCAACCCTTGATAGCCGCTAGATGCGCGACGCCCGCGATATCCATGACCTCTTGCACGGAGCCGCTTGCCAGCATCGCAAATCCCGTCTGGCGACAGGCATAGATATCCTGATGATCGCCAAAGATAGAAAGCGCCTGAGCAGCGATAGAGCGCGCGCTCACGTGGATGACGCCGGGTAGCAGCTGGCCTGCGATTTTGTACATATTTGGGATTTTTAGCAAAAGGCCTTGCGAAGCCGTGTATGTCGTAGTTAGCGCGCCTACTTGCAGCGAGCCGTGCACGGTGCCAGCAGCCCCGCCTTCGCTTTGCATTTCGACTACCTTAACGGGCATACCGAATAAATTTTTCTTGCCCTGAGCCGCCCACATATCGGTGTAATCAGCCATCGGCGAGCTAGGAGTGATCGGGTAGATGCCCGCAACCTCCGTAAATGCGTAAGCCGCGTGCGCCGC
>JBHRQF010000378.1:0-1597 GCA_042645325.1 Campylobacter sp.
ATATCCTTGCCTAGTGCGATAGTTAGCGGACTGCTTGAGTTTTTGAAAACTTCGCTATCTAAAATTTCTTTTAGGTAGATAGTTTCGATATTTTGGTTAGGCACCTCGATACCTACGACGTCTTTGCCGGGGATCGGAGCTTGGATACGGATAGTCTGCGCACGCAAAGCCATCGCGAGGTCATCTTGCAGGGTTAAAATTTTACTAACCTTGATGTGCGGCGCGGGGCGAAACTCAAACGTCGTAACGATCGGCCCCGTGTACGTTCGCACGACGTCGCCGTCTATTTTAAATTTACGCAGTTTATCGAGCAGATCGGAGATCTTTTGATCGATTTCGGCTTCGTTTACGCTGTTTGAGCGCCTCGGCGGGTCGGCTAAAAATTTAAGCGGCGGCAACGCGAAATCCTTAGGCTTTTCGACCTTGCCTTTTTCGATTTGTTCAAGCAGTTTTTTGTTTTCGGCGACTTCGTTTAGGATCTCGACGCCGTTTATAGTGACCGCCCCCGTTTCGTTAGCTTCTAAATTTAACTCGCCTTCATTTGATTCGTATAATTCGTCGTTACCGAAATCTTGCGCTTCATCTTCTAAATTTTCACTATTTTCATCGCCTAAATTTGCCTCGTTCGTTGCTTTTTGCTTCTTGATTCGTCTAGGCTTTTTTTGCGATTTAGGCTTAAACTCGCTCGCGTTTTCAAATTTATATTCGTTGGCGCTAGGTTCTACAAAGGCCTTTTTTAGGATAGCTAGGATGTTATCTTGCGCGATGAGACCGAAGCTAAGCACAAAAAGCATCACGATAAAGACCCACATGCCTATCACGCCGATAACGTCTTTTAACGCCTCGTTTGCGCTATTTGCGACTAGTCCGCCGTAAATAGCATTTGAGCCTGATTGAAACATCAAAAATGCCAAAAAAAGCAGCGCCGCTCCGAGCGCGGTTTGGGCGAATTTTGCGTCAAAGCCGTCAAAATATTTGTAGATATAATATGCAAAAAATATAAAAACAAACGGATAAACGTAAGCTATAAAGCCGAAAAGTTTGAAGTTCCAAAGTCCTATCGCGTTGCCAAAGCTACCAACGAAATTTGCCGCGGGCGCGATAGTAGCGATCCCGAAAAATATCAAAAAACAAACGACTACGACTAAAACCGATTCTCTTAAAATGGCGCGTCCTTTTAAATTTAGTAAATTTAAATTTGCGGGAGAGCTAAATTTGGGCCGAATTTATCAAAATTTGACTCCATTTTCGCTCCGCCCGCTTTGATAACGAAACTTTAATAAAACCGTAGATTATAGCGAGTTTTTACATATAGTTTAATAACGAAAGCTGGTTTATCTTAGCAACAGACTGCAACATCGCCTGATACGACATCATTTTTTGCATGAGATTCATATAGGTTTCGCCGTAGTCGGCATTCGTGATATCAGCCTTGACGGTTTTTACGTTTACTTCCATGACGCTAGCGTGCGTGTTGGTTTGCGTTAGCGTGTTTGTTTGATTGCCTACTTTGGTATGGATTTTATTTACGTGATCGGCGATGTGATCTAGTCTCTCGATCGCGCCTTGGATGCCTGAGTTTCGCGGATGCTCGCCC
>JBHRQF010000379.1:0-1590 GCA_042645325.1 Campylobacter sp.
ATTATAATAAACTTATATAAAACTTAGAGTACCGTATTTTAGGGCTTTATAAATCAAAATAAATCTTAAGAAATGCTTAGTAGTTAGATTCTGCCTCTAACCACCATCCTCTATTTTTGCAATCTAAAGCATTTCAATAAAATCCAAAAGCAACCAGCTCATCATCTTTTACTTTTAAATACTTCGCAGCAAATCTCGAATTTCTTAAATTGCTGCTCACTAAAGCGTTAAATTTAGCGAAATTTACTCGCGCGGACTTAAATTTGATCTCCAAATTTGATCCCGAGTTTTTTAGATAGATCAAATTTAATTTGGCGCCAATTTCTACCCAAACAAACCTCAAAAATTTAAGCTTATTTTTTATACAATCGATCCCAAATCCAAAAGCGGAATTTAAGATGAAATTTATCCCCAAAACCTTGCCTTTCGTAGAATTTATCGCTCTCATGGCGCTTTTAACCTCGCTTGGAGCCATGAGCACAGACGCGATGCTACCCGCACTCATGCAGATAGGTCTAGATCTTGGCGTGACGCAGATAAACCAAACCCAGCTAGTCATATCCTCGATGTTTGCAGGCTTTGCCGTCGGTCAGATATTTTACGGACCGCTTAGCGACTTTATCGGGCGACGAAACGCCGTGCTGCTAGCGCTTGCGATATTTACGGCAAGCTCCTTTATCTCGGTCGTCACGAGCGATTTTACCGCGCTTTTAGCGAGCAGGTTTTTCCAGGGACTAGGCGCTGCGGGCCCTAGGATCATCGCGATGGCGCTTATCCGCGATCTTTACGAAGGACGCGCGATGGCTCGCGTGATGAGCTTTATCGCGGCCGTTTTCATCATCGTGCCCGCACTCGCCCCGATTATCGGCGGCTTTATTTTTAAAATTTATAGTTGGCGCAGCATATTTTTGATGCTTACTTTTATGGGGCTTGCTTGCCTAGCGTGGTTTGGACTGCGCCAGAGCGAGACTCTGCCGGCGCAAAATCGCAATAAATTTAGCCTAAATTTGATAAAAAGCGAAGCCGCGCAGGTCGTGAAAAATAAACGAACCGCAGGCTATACGATCATTTTGGGGCTGATTTTCGGGATGTTTTTGAGCTATATCAGCACCGCTCAGCAGATTTTCGAGGTGAGTTATAAGCTGGGCGACGAGTTTCCTATCTACTTTGCTATAAACGCCCTAGCTCTAGGCGCCGCGTCGATGATAAACGCAAAGCTCGTGATGATCTACGGCATGCGCTACCTCAGCATGCGCGCTATGGGGGCGTTTTGCGTTATCGCGGTCGCGTTTTTGCCCGTCGTCGTCGCGTATGACGGGGTGCCGCCGCTGTGGGCTTTTATGGCGTTTTGCATGAGTAGCTTTTTTTGCGTGAGCATACTTTTTGGCAACCTAAACGCGATGGCGATGGAGCCGATGGTCAAGATCGCGGGCATGGCGGCCGCACTGATCGGCTCGGCTTCGACCTTTATCTCGCTTCCTATCGGCGTCGCGATCGGGCAGCTGTTTGAGGGCACGCTACTGCCGATGGTTGCGAGCTTTGCGGTTATCGGTGCGGCGGCGTTTGCGCTGCTTTATAGGACTTCAAAGA
>JBHRQF010000380.1:0-1560 GCA_042645325.1 Campylobacter sp.
AATTTAACCTTAGACCAAGCCCTCGCTTGGCAAAAAATGGAGCGAAAAACTCGAGCCGCTCGTTTAAAATATCTTTCAAATTTAGCTCTTCTTTAGGCGCGCAGCGCTCGGCGCCAAAGGATAAATACGTGAGGTCCTCATAGGTGCGGCTTAGCGTTTTGGCGGCGGTTTGGATGTTGTTTAGGCGCTTTAGATTTCTCTGGCTTAGGCTACTTTTATCTGCCGTTTCGATGCTCATAAGTATGACGCTAAGGGGCGCGTTTATCTCGTGAGTAGAGTCTTTTATAAAGCGATTTAGCGCGGCGATCTTGGCGTGTAGTGGCGCTAGCGCGGTCTTTGCTAGATAAAAGGCGATTATCATGATAACGCCTAAAACGATAAGCAAATTTAGCGCCGTACGCAGCCATAGCAAATTTAGCTCGCTCGTGACGCTCTTGCCGCTTAGCGCGATTTTTGCCGTCGCTAGCTCGTCCGCGCCGCCTTCGTCCATATTTTGCAAAGCCTCAAATATCGTTACCTTGCCGTCCGATACGACCGTGCTACTCTGGGCGTCGTCAAATTTAGCGCAGCCCGCCTCGCCGTATAAAATTTGACCGCTTTTAGCTACGATGCAGGCTTTGACGTCTTTTTCGGCGGTAAAGCTTTTTACTGCGCCAAGCCCGTACATGCGCGCTTTCATATAGATACCCATCTTGATCTCTTTTAGGTTTTTTACCTCGTTTGAGATGAGGGCTTCTTTTTTCATTTTATAGTCGTTCGTAAAAAAATACCCCAAAAATAGGGTGCTAGTGATGAGATAAAGCGAGAGGATTTTAGCTATAACGGCGGAGCGCTCAGACATAGATATAGCCGTCGCCGCGCCTATTTATGATCGCGTCCTTGCCTAAAATGCGGCGTAAGTTTTTGACGTAAACCCGCAGGCTCAGTTCGCTTGGCTCCTCGCCGTAGTTCCAAATTTTCTCAAATATCGTCTCTTTGCTCAGCAGCGCGTTTTTATTTTCCAAAAATAACGCCAAAAGTTCGCTTTCTTTGTTTGAGAGATTTACGATTTGCCCGTTTTGCCGGAGCGTTTTGGAGCTTGGATAAAATTTATATCCGTCGTTAAGCTCGATAAATTCGTCATTTACGTGAGAAAATTTACGCTTGATTAAAATTTGAATACGAAGCAAAAGCTCTTTTAGCTCGTACGGCTTTTTTAGGTAGTCGTCGCAACCGCTTTTGTAGCCGATCTCTAGGTCTTGCAGTGCGTTTAGCGAGGTGGTAAATATCGCAGGCGTATCGTCGCCAAGCCGCCTAAGTTCGCGCAAAAGGGAGAAACCGTCGCCTTTAGGTAGCTTGACGTCGAGGATGAGGATATCAAAATTTCGCTCGTAGGCGGTATCTAGAGCTGCTTTAGCATCGGCGCGAACGGTCACGTCGTAGCCTTGTTCGCTCAGATACTCGCTGATGAGTTCGCTTAGCGTCTCATCGTCCTCTACGAGCAAAATTTGCGTCATTACATCTTATCCTTTTTCATGTCTTTCATATCGTCTTTCTTTTTACCCATATCGTCTTTCATCT
>JBHRQF010000381.1:0-1552 GCA_042645325.1 Campylobacter sp.
CCTCCTAGCAGCGGCGAGATAACCCAGCTAACGGCGATCCTACCTATCTCACCCCAGGAAACCATAGCTAGAGCCTTATCTCCGCCCATCGTCGTAAAGCCCATGGTAAGCCCGGCGCCGACGATACCGCCCACGATCGAGTGCGTCGTGGAGATAGGTAGGCCTTTTTTAGACGCGATAAATAGCCAGATACCGGAGCTTAAAAGCGCCGACATCATAATCAGCACGAAAAGCATCGGCTCCGTGCCCTCCTGCGGGAAGCTCACGATGCCTTCGCGGATGGTTTTGGTTACCTCGCCGCCGGCGAATATTGCGCCGCTAAGCTCGAAAATAGCGGCGATAACTAGGGCTTGTTTTATCGTGACGGTCTTGGCGCCTACGCTCGTGCCAAAGGAGTTTGCGACGTCGTTGCCGCCGATGTTAAACGCCATAAAGATACCGAAAATACTAGCGATACTGAAAAGCAAAAAGTGATGAGTCGGGATGTACTGATAGCCCCAAACGAAAAATCCAAACGCGGTAATAGCGAAGATCGCAAAGGCAAAAAGATTGTCGCTTCTCAAGCAAGTCCTTTTAAAAATGAATGGTTAATTATAGCTACATTTTTCTTAAGCAAGCCAAATTTAGGCGGTTTTATTAGCTTTAAATTTTAGCTTCGTTATAATTCGACCACTTAAATTTAAAGGAGAAAAAGTGACTATCAGGGAGAAAATTTTAGATGATATCAAGACTGCGATGAAAGAAAAAGATAACTTTCGTCGCGACACGCTAAGGCTCATAAACTCGGTCATCAAGCAAGTCGAAGTCGATGAGCGTGCCGAAATGACCGACGAAAAGGTGCTACCGATCCTACAAACCCAGATCAAACGCCGCATGGACTCTATCGAGCAGTATAAAAACGGCGGCAGGGATGATCTGGCGCAAAACGAGCAAAAAGAGATCGATATCATAAACGGATATTTGCCTAAGCAACTAAGCGCAGATGAGCTGGAGGCTGAGATAAAAGCGATCATCGCCGGCCTTGGCGAGGGCGCAAATATCGGCGCGGTGATGAAAGCAGCCAAAGAAAGAATCGGTGCTAGAAGCGACGGCAAGAGCATAAGCGAGTGCGCAAAGAGGCTGTTGGGCTAAATTTATATTTAAATTTGACCGAATTTGCTTTGGGATTTGGTCAAATTTGAGAGGAGGGCAGGCTGGCCTTAAGTTGGTTCGCCTTTATGAAATTTGAATAAACATGGCAAATGATTGCTATTTTTTTTGTCAAATTTGAAGAGTTTGCAACATGCGGCTTATGATTGGCGCCAAATAAATTTGCTAAGTTTGCGATACCTAGTATAAATTTTGCCGAAGCTAATTGTGTTTATAGATGGTGCAAATTTGCTCTAGAGTTTTTGACGATGTAAAGCTTTCAAAAATGGGTTTTGGCAAAATTTTATAGAATGGATTTTTTGGTTTAAAGTAATGCAAAAGAGCAAAATTTGAGCCAAATGTTTTTAGCTCAAATTTCGTATAATGTTACTTTACGCTTTCTTCTATGGTCGCGTCTATTATC
>JBHRQF010000382.1:0-1544 GCA_042645325.1 Campylobacter sp.
ATTTGGTATCTTTGATTTTTAGATTTTTATCGGCGCAGACGTTGGTATAAAACCGCCCCGCGCCCGTATCGCTCGCACCCCTAGCGCAAAAGGCACTGAACCTAGAGTTGCCCATCTCAAAGACGAAGGCGTTAAATTTATCCTTGGACGCGAGCGCGTAGCCGACCTCATCGACGCTCAAATTTAAAAACGCAAATCGGTGATAGATCGCCGAAAACAGCCCGTCCACCGCCTCTTTAAAGTCGCTTTTATAAGCGATGTTTTCAAGCACTAGAGTTGATTTGTAGCCCACGGCTAGAGCTCTGTCGGCCGGAGTCGCGCCGCTAAATTTCGCCCGTCCGGCCGTCTCGTCGTGCCCCATGTATTCGTTTTGGGCGCTATAGTCGGCGTGATTTTTGGCGGCTTGGCTTAAAATTTGATTTGGTTTTAGACCAGAGAGTCCGGAGCCTCGGCGGTACTCGTTTAGATACGCGACCGCGTCTGAGTCGGGAACGAAAGAAAACTCGGGCTGCTTGGCGGACTTTAGCGCGGAGCTTTGGCCCTGCCCGCCCAGGATATCACAGCCAGATAAAAAGAAGGCGCAGGCTAAAAGGCTAAATTTAAGCCCGCGTTTTACATAGTAAAATTTCAATCCTGCGCCCTTTAAATTTAAGCCTTAGGGCCGGCTTTTGCGTATTCCACGCCCTCTTTTACGTCCTCGTAGCGTTTGAAATTCGCCTCAAACATGCTCGCTAGTTTATCGCGAGTCGCGACGTATTCGTCCTTGTTTTCCCATGTGTTGATAGGATTTAGCAGCTTTGTCTCGACGCCTGCGAGCTCTTTTGGGATCGCTAGGTTAAATTTCTCGAAATTTTCAAATTCGCACTTTTTGATGCTGCCGTCCAGGATCGCGTTTATGCATGCGCGCGTGGCTTTGATACTCATTCGCTTGCCCACGCCGTACGCACCGCCGCTCCAGCCGGTATTTACGAGATAGACGCTAACATTATGCTTATCGATCTTTTCGCCTAGCAGCTGAGCGTAAACGGTCGGGTGCAGCGGCATAAACGGCTCGCCAAAGCACGCGCTAAATGTCGCCACGGGCTCGGTAATGCCGCGCTCGGTGCCTGCGACTTTGGCCGTGTAGCCGCTTAGGAAATAATACATAGCCTGCTCTTTGGTTAGTTTTGCGACCGGAGGCAAAACGCCGAATGCGTCGGCGGTTAGGAAGATTATGTTTTTCGGATGGCCGCCCGCAGAGCTTGGCTCGTAGTTATCGATGTGATAGATCGGGTAGCTAACGCGGGTATTTTCGGTCTTGCTGCCGTCTTTGTAGTCCACGACGCCAGCCTCATCTGCGACCACGTTTTCAAGCAATGCGTCGCGCTTGATCGCGGCGTAAATTTCAGGCTCGCTGTTAGGGTCTAAATTTATGCATTTCGCGTAGCAGCCGCCCTCGAAGTTAAATATCCCCTCATCGTCCCGGCCGTGCTCATCATCGCCTATTAGCTTGCGGTTTGGATCGGTCGAGAGCGTCGTTTTGCCCGTGCCGCTTAGACCGAAAA